>JACMIU010000689.1 GCA_014380985.1 Armatimonadota bacterium
ACCGTTCGCCGTCGTCGCCGCCGCCGCCGTGGTTCGGGCGTCGCATCGGGGTCAGGATCGGTCGTCTTTTTGAGCAGTTTCTCGCTCGGCACAAGGCGGGGCAGTTTCGCCGCCCGCTGAATCGGAATCGCCGCCTTCATAAACCGCGCCCAAATCGGGGCGCACACCTGCCCGCCGGTGGTCTCGCCGCCCGCGCCCGCCATGCGCCGATAGATGGGGACGACAAACTTGCCGCGCTTTTCGTTTCGTAGTCCGCACACCCAAACGGCGGTGGAAAGTTCGGGCGTGTAGCCGACGAACCATGCATCTTTGTTGTCGTTCGTGGTGCCGGTTTTGCCGTGGGCGTCTTGAACATCGTGGATACCCGCCGCCTTGCTCGCCGTGCCTTTTTCGACCACGGAGCGGAGCGTTTCGCCGATTCCCGCCACCGCCGATTCGGGCAGGGTCGCGGCGTTGACGCGGGGCAGGTTGTTCGCCAGCATCACGCCCTCTTGGTCTACGACGCGGATAATCGCCATTGGTGCGGCATGAGAGCCGTGATTGGCAAACGCCGAATACGCCGATGCCATTTCGAGCGGCGTGACCTCGTAAGCACCAAGCGCGAGCGAAAGCGTCGGACTCATCGGCGATTTGATGCCCAAACTTTTAGCGGTGGCGATTACGTTTCGTACACCGATACGGTTGGTGGTGTTGACCGCCGCGTTGTTGTACGACCACGTGACCGCACTGATCAGGGGCGTCGCGCCGTGCGGTCCGCCGCCGCCGGGATGGTATTTGCCATACGACCGGCGCGAATTGTCCACGGTGGAATAGGGCCCGTAGCCGAGTTTCGCCATCGCGGTCGCGTACACAAACGGCTTGAAACTCGAACCGGGTTGGCGTCCGCCCTGCGCGGCGTTGTTAAACTGTTGCTTAGCGAAGTCCACGCCGCCGACCATCGCCCGAATGTAGCCGGTGCGCGGTTCCACGGAAACGAGTGCGCCTTCGGTGACGCCGGTGCGTCGCCCGCGCATCACTCCGTTGATTAAAGCACGTTCGGCTTCCTTTTGCATCGCGTAGTTAAGCGTCGTATAAACCTGAAAACCTCCCGAATTAAGCCGTTCCTCGCCGTACTCGCGTTTGAGTTGCGAAATCACGTAGGTCGTGAAGAACGGAGCCTTCATCACGGTGCGAATCGAGGGCTTCTCGGAAATCAAAAACACACCGTTCTTCTGCGAAACGTCACACGCTTCAGCGGAAATATAGCCGAGTTCGCGCATCTTCATCAGCACCACGTTGCGCCGCTTAATCGCCGCGTCCTTGTGCTTGAACGGCTCCAAACGCGCCGGTTGCTGGGGCAAACCCGCGAGCAAGGCGCACTGCGATAGCGACAACTCATTGAGATTTTTCCCGAAGTACACCTTTGCCGCCGCCTTCGCCCCGAACGTGTTCACACCGTAGCAAACCTCGTTCAGATACATTTCTAAGATTTGCTCTTTGCTGAAGTTCTTTTCGAGCAGAATGGCGAGCATCATCTCCTGCAGTTTTCGCGTCCATGTTTTCTTTTGCGTCAGGAAGATATTGCGGGCGAGTTGCTGGGTCAGGGTGGACGCGCCTTCGCTCAGGTCGCGCCGGATGACGTTTTTGTAAACGGCGCGGGCGATGCCTTCGGGGTCAATGCCGCGATGGTTGTAGAAGCGTTCGTCCTCGACGGCGACGGTGGCGTTTTTCAGCGTGTCCGGCATTTCGGTAATCGGCGCGAACTCTTTGTACTGCGAGTAAATCCGCGCCAGTTCGACCAATTGCCCGGTTTTGGGGTCTTTGTCGGTAGCGTAAATGCGCGTCACGCCGCCCGGCTCGTAGGCGAGCAGTTTGTCGCTTTCCGGCAGATACCGCTGTGTTTCCTGCACCAGATACGCCGCGAATCCCGCCGCCGCGATTCCACCCAGAAGAAGGAGCAGCATCACGAAGCCGAGAAACACACCTAAGCCGTGGAAGAACCGCAGAACCGGCGAACCGTACCGCCCCGTTTTGGCGACGGTGCGCTTCGCGGCAGGGTTTTGCCGTATGACTTTGCTGGAAAGGGTTGCCATAATTTTTGTCTCCGCGCCCCCGTGCGGACACTGAAGTGTTTCGGCGAGGCTTCCACCGGAACACTTCAGTGTCCGAGAGTCGTTGCTTACCGCTTCAAATACTTGCGTTTGTCGCGGTCGGTTCCTGAGTCGCGTTTGCGCGGGTCGAAACGCCACTGCGGGGTTCCGGCTTTTTGCAGGAAGCACAGGTAGTTCGACAAAATCGAAGCGAGTTTGCGCCGGGTCACGCGCCGAACAATATTGATTTCCGTCATCGCCTCCACGAAGTCCAAGCCCTTCTGGTGGTATGCCAGCACTTCGCAGGTAATGTCAAACGTCGCCATTTCCGCGCCTTCGTCAATCGCTTCCTTTAAGCCGAGCAGTTCCGCCTGTCGCTCCGGCGAAACGAACACCTGCGGGTCGGCTTCCGCCACCGGTTCAAAGCGAAACTCCCACGCTCTGCCGGTAGGGTGAAGCAGAAACACCGAACCACTATCGAACGGCAACAGTTCGTACAAGCCGAACAGGTTGAACGCCAGTCGCTTCTCGTTGTTGATAACGACCTCGTGCGTCGCGCCGTCGGGAGCGCGGATAATCACCTCGACCACGGGCGCGTCGGTAGGGAAAAAGCCGTCCGGTATCTGACAAAGCGGGAACGTGCCAATGTCCTTGTGGTGGTTTTTGACCACGAGGCGAAGCGGCGTTCCGGCTTCCAAAGGTGCGCCGGTGTACGCGCCCTCGTCGTCGCCCGCGTCCTGCGCCAAAGGAAGCATGATGTCCTGACGCAAGGATGCGGCATACCCTTCGTCCGAGATTACCTCGTCCATAATCTCGCCGTCCATCGAAACGAACTGCAGTTCGGGGAAGGAAAGGAAATCGGGAATATCGTACACGAACAGCGGCAGGGAATCGGGCAAACGGAACCGTCCCACCCCGACATACAGGAACGAATCGCTTCCTTTCAGCGTTTGCGTCAGCGTTTCCACGTCGGCGCGGTACGACGGATCGCCGGGCAGGACTTCGTAGCGAAGCGCGAGCAGTTCGGACGCTTCGACACCGGCGTTTCGCTCGGTGATGACCTGCACCATCGCGGCAAGGTCGGCGTCCGTGACCGACAGCGGCGGCGCGTCCACTACGACAGCCACGGGCGCGACCGGCGCGGCGACCGGCTCCGGCGTAGTTTCCTCGGTAGCGGCGGCGACCGGCTCCACCACCGGCACGGCGACCGGCTCCGGTTCGTCGTAGCCTTCTTGCGAAAGCGTCGCGCCTTCTTCCTCCAAAAGTCGCTCTAAAATATCGGCGTGTTTGCGGGTAATCCAGCGACCGGGCGCGTCCGCATGAGCGGGCATCCAGACCAGCGACGGGTCGGCGAAACACGCGGCGAAGTGCGCTTGCGGGTCGTACTTGGCTCCCATCGCCAGCCACGCCAGCACTCCGATAAAGCGGTGCGGCAGATCGCGCTTCGCAGCGGAAACAATCTCGAAAGTAGTTTGTGCGTAGGTGTTTGCCGACCACTTGGCTTGCGCCGGGAGTTTGCGAAACTTCGCCACGGTTCCGGCTTTGTAGCCGTTGTCGGACAGAATATCTTCCTCAGTTTCGCCGTCCGCGAGCGTTAGCCATGTAGCAAGTCCCACTTCGCCGTGCGGAGTGCGGAAGTACGCCGTGCGGTTGGTCGCGGTGCGGTCAATCGAGCCAAAGTACGATTCCGAGGGCTTGCGGTAGATTTCGGAAAGTTCGCTGGCAATTTGCGCCTTCGAGAGCGGTCGCCCCGCCGCCTTTATGATTTCTATAAGATTACGGTCGGTCGGACGCCCTTTGTCCAGATAGCGCGATTGCAGGTTCCACTGCCGGTCTATCGTCAGAAAGCGTTTCGCGTCGCCGAGGGCGCGGCGCACCAGCGCGACAGACACGCGGGCGTTGTTGATTTCGAGTGCGATCTCGGATACCTTGCTCGCGCCCCCGCGCTCTAAAAGGGCGCAGTACACAAGGTCGGTCAGATATTCGTCAGCAAGCCCCGCATCGCGGGACAAGGCGGCGCGTTCGCGCTCGCCGGTCGGTTCGGTAGCCAAAGATGCCTCCACAGCGTTTCGCAGATAGCGGCGGCATTTTTTCGTAAAAAGCAAGCCGCTATCGCGGTAAGGATTCAAACAGTTTTCGACAATTTTTTGTTTATAACGGCGTCGCGGTCACGTCGTAGAACTCCGCGCTCACCACGCGCACATCCATCCAGTCGCCCGGCGTCGCGGAATCGGGCGCGTTTACGATTCGCACCGTGCCGTCAATCTCCGGCGCGTCGCGCCACGACCGGGCAAGGAGCGTGCCATTCGCGGCGCGTCCTTCAATCAGCACACTCATTTCCGAGTTTACCAGCCGGTCGTTCGCCGCTAAGGAAATCGGTTGTTGCGCTTGCATCAGCACATCGCGGCGCGTTTTCGCTTGCTTTTTCGGCACAACCGGCGTCATCTCGTAGCCGGGCGTGTTTTCCTCCGGCGAATAGGTGAAAACGCCAAGCCGGTCAAACCGCGCTTCCTGCACAAAGCGCACCAAGTTTTCAAACGCGCAGTCGGTTTCGCCGGGAAAGCCGACCAGAAACGTCGTGCGAACCGCGACATCAGGCATCGCCGTGCGAAGTCGCTCCAGCATCCGTAGATACGACGATTGCGACCCGCCACGTTTCATGCGCTTCAGCATACCGTCGTCGCCGTGCTGTAGCGGCACATCCAAGTAATGCGCGACATTCGGCGTGTCCGCCATCGTTTTTATAAGCCGCTCCGTGACCATCGTCGGGTAGCAATACAACAGGCGCACCCAGCGCAAACCCTCGACTTTACCGAGTTCGGTTAAAAGGCGTGGCAGTGCGAGTTCCTGATACAAATCCATGCCGTAGGCGGTGGTGTCCTGCGCGATTAAGTTGATTTCACTCGCGCCCGCACCCACGAGTCGCCGCGCTTCCTCCGTAATCGCCTCCACCGGCTTCGAGCGGTGACGCCCGCGGAACGACGGAATGGAGCAGAACGTGCAAACGTGGTCGCACCCTTCGGAGACTTTCAGATACGCCGTCCACGGCGCGGTGGCACGAATGCGCGAGGGCGGAATCAGCGGATACTTTTCCGTAAGCGGTTGCACGAAGTTTCGTGCATTTGTAGTCGCCATCGGAAGGGAGAACGCGGGGGACGCGGCGCGGCGGGCGGACGCCGTGCCGAACAGCACATCGGACACCATCGGCGCGGACTGGATGCCGAGGAAAGCGTCCACTTCGGGCAGTTCGATAGCGAGTTCGTCGCCGTAACGTTGGGCGAGGCAACCGGTGACAACCACTTTTTTCACCGTGCCATGCGTTTTTTTGCGAATCGCCGCTAAAATCGCTTCGATAGACTCCTGCTTCGCCGACTCGATAAACGCGCACGTATTGACCATGAGTACATCGGCATCGGGCGAATCGGCGTCAACGAGTTCGGTGTTGCCGGACGCCATCAGTGCGCCGAGCATTTCCTCGCTGTCCACCAAGTTTTTCGGACAACCGAGGGAAATCAGTCCTATTCGTGTTTTCGCGGTCGCGGTCAAGTGGCAAAAATCTTTCTATCAAAAGTGGCGTAAAGGCAACTGCCTAACAAACAAAAGCCGCCTGTCGGCGGCTTCGTCTTTTCGTAGTATACGGCACAATACGGCACGTGTCAAAGTTCAACACGCGCCGTCGTCTGTTGGTAACAGTAAACAACATCCTGTTTTTTATTCGCGGTTGGTGTAATACCGCGGGGCTTACCCCGCTTCCAGTTTGAATGCCCGCGACGCTTTCAGGCGGCGTAGTTCCAGCGCGAAGCACCAGTAGATACCTCGCGTCTTGCGCGAAGAGTTTCATTATTTGGAAATGCTTGCAGGGTAACAAGGAGAGGTAGTATAATGACCCGTTCGACTTTATGACAGTCGGAACCCCCCCACTAAATCTCTCTTCCCTGTAAAGGTATATTTTATGCTTTCTCCGTTTTCGACCAAAAAATATTTCGGGACGATACAACACAGTGTTACCCTTTCGTCACTGATCGGTTGTATTGTTTTGCTTGGAACCAGTGCGGTGCAAGCACACAACAATCCAACACCGGGAATCGGTCTTAGTCGTTGCAACTGCTATGCGCCCGGTACACCCCTACCAAACGACTTCGCGTTCACCGGCGGCAAATGGGGCGCACCCGCGAACGGAACTCCAGGCGGAATCGTTACCTACAGTTTCGCGTCGGTGAACTACGCCGGTGACAATGCAACCATCGTGCCGCTGGAAACCTTTATGCCTGCGGGATTTAAGCAACAGATAGTGAACGCTTTCAACGCTTGGTCAGCGGTCGCCAATATCCAGTTCCTCGAAATCGCCGACAACGGACTTGCCTTCAACACGCCGGGCGCGACGGGCGA
>JACMIU010000690.1 GCA_014380985.1 Armatimonadota bacterium
ACGGGGGCGGGGGCGGTCGCGCCCCGCGCACCACGGGGCGCGTGTCGGCGTCGCGTCCGGGCGGCTATCGGTTTAGCCGGAATCAGCGTTCCGCGTCGAACGGTTAGGCGGGCAGGTTGAAACAAAACGGGCAAAAAGCGCGTCGCTTTTTGCCCGTTTTGTTTTCCGTTCGGGGCGGTGTTGCGGTAGTCTGTACGTACCATGACTGATTTTGATGACGAACACGAAGCCGAAACGCCGCCACCGGACGATTTGCCGCCGATGCTGAAGCGTTCGCTCGCGCAACAGGCGAACCCGGCGATGTTCGAGGTTCCGGCTTCCCGCGACGAATACGAAGCGTACCTGAGCCGGAGCGTAATGTTCTGGACGTATGCCCAAAGGAACGATGTGGACGGTTTGCGTGAGTTGTTCGCCGACGCGGAATTGACGAAGGGCGTGGCGTGGTCGCACCAAGACATTGTTAGCAAAGCTTGCGACGCGGGCAGTATGGAGGCACTCTACTTTCTGCTGGGGCAAGGCTTCGGATACGAGGGCGGGCGCATTTCCGCCGACACACTACGCGACGTTTGTCGGGGACGCATGACCGAAGAAAAAACGCTCGAAGTCGTGGACGATTTAATCAACCGAGGCGCGGCGTTGTCTGATGACAGGGGAACGCCTTTGCTACTGATCGCCGGTATCGGCTACACGCAAGTGGCGGAGCGGCTTCTTCGCGCCGGGGTTCCGGTGCGAGGGCGGGGTAAATCCGGCGAGCTGCCGCTGATTCGTGCCGCCTACAAGGGCGGTTCGTCGGCGCGGCAGTGGCAGTCCACGGTTCCGATGGCGGAACTGCTGATTACGCACGGCGCGGACGTGAACGAGTGCGGGAGTGACGGTGTGACCGCGCTTCACCGGGCGGCGCAGTCGTGCTATCTGCCGATGGTGGAACTGCTCCTGTCGCAGGGCGCGGACGCACGAGCGGTTGACAGTGGGGGCGACACGCCGCTTCACAAACTGCTGAACGGTTCGTGGACGTACCGTGACGTGGAGGATGTCGCCGATTTGGAAGAAGTCGCCACGCTCCTTCTGAGCGCGGGCGCGGATGTGAACGCGGTCAACAGTAGGGGCGCAACGCCGTTTATTACCACCGTGGTATTCGGCGGGCACGAAAGCGTTCTTCGTTTGTTGCTGAAACGCGGCGCGAACCCGAACGTCGGCACGTATCACGGGGTTTCGGTGCTGGCGCAAGCCGTGTCGGGTCGGTGCATCAGATCCGACACGGCGCGAGTCGAAATGCTTCTGGAGGCGGGAGCCGACCCGCTTGCCGGAAGCGACGGTCGAGCCGTAATTGAATCCGCCGTGTTTCGCGGGCGCGACGATGTACTGGAGTTACTGTTTCACTACATGACTTCGCCGGTTGATGTGTTCGCGCACTCCGCCATGATGGTGGAAGCGGCAGCGAAAAACGATTCGCCGCGAACGCTGGAACTGCTACTGCCCTACGGGCTGAATATCGGCGCGACTTACCCGCACGGTCGGGTGTCACCGCTTCATCACGCGGCACGGCGCGGGGCGGCAAAGGTGCTGGAGATGTGCCTATCCGCTGGAAGCGACCCGAATGTCCGCGACCGACTGGGGCGCACTCCGCTCTACATGGCGGCGCGGTACAACCGCCCGGACGCCATCACCGTATTGTTGCGACACGGCGCGGACGCTACGATTGGTGCGAAAGACGGCAAAACGCCGCTCGCCATCGCGCTGGAGAAAAATAAAAAGGGGGCGGTTGCCGTGCTATAATACCGGCATGATAGCCGAAACCGAAGTCGAACGCCTTATCGCCGCCCCGCGCACCGTTATCGCGCCGTATCAAAAAGACGACGCCGAGGCACAGCAGATCGCCCGCGACATTGACGCGGTTCCCCTGCCGCCGTATGTTGCAGAAATCCGGCTCCGGCTCGATGACGATTGGCTCGGCAACCCCGGCGTTTTCTTGTACGTCATCGCCGAAGACGAAGCGTTCGAGAAAGCGAAGCGCATCAGCGAAGTCACCGTGCCAGTAGATCATCCCTTGACGCAGATGCTTTTCGCCAAAGCGAATGGGCGATTTCCGTTCATTTCGTTTCGCTCCGTGGGCGAGCAACGCGAATTAGACGAGGAAGACGCTAAACCTGCAAAACGGAGACGGCGTTAGACGATGGCATTTGCCGATGATTTGCTCGAACAAGCCCGGCATCTTGCTTTGCGTGACCCGCGCCGCCCAAAGCAAGCGAACCTGCGCCGCGCTATTTCCACTGCCTATTATGCGCTGTTCCATCTGCTGGTAGAGGCGGCTTCCGCGAACGTGGTTTTAGGAAGCGGTTCTATCGGCAACTTGCGCCCGCTTGTCGGACGGGCGTATGTCCACGGCGAAATGCGCGAAGCGTGTGCCGCGTTCGCGTCCAGCAGACCGATGCCGATTCGCGTTTCCGGTTACATTACCCCTCCTTTTTCAGCGGACTTGACGCTTGTTGCTCTTTCGTTTGTCCGGTTGCAACAACTGCGACACGTCGCTGATTACGATACGGGAACACAGCAAACACGTAGAGAAGCCTTGGCTGGCGTCGAAACGGCGCGGCTGGCGTTTGATGCTTGGGGGCGAGTCGAAAAAACCGGCGAGGCGCGAACGCTTTTGCCGTCGCTACTGCTATGGAGGCAGTGGAAATCATGACATCAGGCGATATTTATGACGTGCCGACTACCGCTAAAGGCGCGGCGGGCGAGTTGCCCTTATCGCCCGAATTGCTTCTGACGCGCCCGTCGGGGGATGTGTTCGCGCTGTCGCAGAACGCCGGGATGGGCTGGAACCCCGACCATCTTTTGCGCCGAGAGTTTTTGCTCCTTTCCACGCAGGGTGGGATGCGCCGCGCCGACGGTTCCCCTATCGCGCTCGGCTACCACACAGGGCATTGGGAGGTCGGCTTGCTGATGGAGGCGGCGGCGGAAGTTATCACGGCAAGCGGCGCGATTCCGTTCGCGGGCTACGTGTCCGACCCGTGCGACGGACGAACGCAGGGAACGCCGGGGATGATGGATTCGCTCCCCTACCGCAACGACGCGGCGATTGTGCTTCGGCGGCTGATTCGTTCGCTCCCGAACCGGCGCGGTGTGCTGGGGATTGCGACCTGCGACAAGGGGCTTCCGGCGATGCTGATGGCGGTCGCGGGCGCAACAAATCTGCCCGGCGTGATTGTGCCGGGGGGCGTGTCGCTTCCGCCGTCTAATGGCGGCGAGGATGCGGGTAAGGTGCAAACATTAGGCGCACGGTTCGCACACGGTTTGATTACGCTGAAAGAGGCGGCGGAGGCGGGTTGCCGCGCCTGTGCGACGCCGGGTGGCGGCTGTCAGTTTTTCGGCACGGCGGCAACGGCGCAGGCGGTCGGGGAGGCTCTCGGCTTGTCGCTCCCGCACGCCGCGCTTGCGCCGAGCGGGACGGAAATCTGGCGCGAAATGGCACGGGATTCGGCACGGGCGGTGGTGAATCTTGATGAACGCGGAATTACCACCGGCGATATTTTAACGCCGCTTTCTATCGAAAACGCGATGCTGGTTCACGCGGCGTGCGGCGGTTCGACCAATCTTCTGCTACACATTCCGGCTATCGCACACGCGGCGAAACTGCCGCGCCCCACGGTCTCGGACTGGATACGGGTCAATCGCGCCGTGCCGCGTCTGGTTGATGTTCTGCCAAACGGGCCCACCGATCACCCGACCGTGCGCCTGTTCTTAGCCGGGGGCGTTCCCGAAGTCATGCTTCATTTGCGGAACCTCGGCGTTCTGCACCTCGACTGCTTAACGGTTTCCGGCAAAACCGTGGGCGAGAATCTGGCGGTTTGGGAAACGTCGGAGCGGCGCGAACGGGTGCGCGAACGACTGCGCGAGGCGGATGGCGTTGACCCTGACCGCGTGATTTTCGCGCCGGACGCGGCAAAGGCGCACGGACTCACGCCGACACTGGTGTTTCCCGTGGGCAATTTGTGTCCCGAAGGCGCGGTGATTAAGGCTACGGCGATTGATTCGTCGGTGGTGGATGCGGACAACGTGTACCGCAAAACCGGCACGGCGAAGGTTTTCACATCGGAACGGGAGGCGATTGCCGCGGTCAAGGGAACGCACCCACACGGGCGAACCGTGGACGCGGGCGATGTGTTGGTGCTGATTTGCCGTGGCCCGCTGGGCGCGGGTATGGAGGAAACGTATCAGATTACATCCGCCTTGAAGTTCCTGCCGCACGGAAAATCGGTTGCCGTGCTGACGGATGCGCGGTTTTCGGGAGTTTCCACGGGCGCGTGTATCGGTCATGTCGGACCGGAAGCGTTGGCAGGAGGCGCGGTGGGCAAACTCCGCGACGGCGACATTATCGAGATAATCATTGACCGAAACGAATTGGTCGGTTCGGTGAACTTGGTCAGCGAAAACGGCGCGGTGTATGGCACGGTTTGGGGAACGGCGGAACTGTTGCGTCGCCCGCTTCGCTCCGACCTGCACGCCGACCCCGATTTACCGGATGACACACGGCTTTGGGCGGCACTGCAGAACGCAAGCGGCGGCACATGGGGCGGGTGCGTCTATGACGCTGACGCGATTGCGGCGCGATTAGCAGGGTAAAGAAAAAGCCCCGCCACACTTTGCGGCAAGGCTTTTTCGGTCGGTGTGCGCCTAATGGCTCACGGTGTTTTCGTCGGCGTAATGGCGCGTTAGCGTTTGGCTACAATAGCCGCACTCATAGCGCACCGTCACTTCGCCCGTTTTTTGCTCTCGCGCTTCCTCACGCGAGAGCGATCCGCAGTTCCGGCAGCGCACGGTTCGCGGTATTCGTTGCGTACTCTCCAGCACGGTTGAAACCGCGTTGGAGCGTTGCAGGGGCATCATTGTTCCTGTCATGTTCGTTCACCTTCCTTAAGTGTTGTCGCAAGCGGGACGCTCGCTTATCTGCGCTCCGCTCACCAAGTCCCTCGGACAGTTTTAAGAATGCGCCGCGGGTAGCCTCTTTGGTACATTGGCGCGATATTTTTGATAACAAACCATTCAAAAGCGTCTTTCCCAAATTGTCGCCGGTCGCGGCGCGGCGTCACTGCCACATTAGTATATACCGTTTCGCCGCAAAAATCATTCCGCTTTTTTGTTAATTGCTTCGCAACAAACCTATTCGCCGCTCTGCGATAACATTTTCGCCACCAACGCCGTCCATCCGGTTTGATGGCTTGCACCTAAACCCGCGCCGTTGTCGCCGTGGAAATATTCGTGGAACAGCAGTAAGTCGCGGAAATGCGGGTCGGTTTGTTGCACCATTTCGCCCCCGTAGATGGGGCGCGTTCCGGTTTCGCCGTGCCGCAGGA
>JACMIU010000691.1 GCA_014380985.1 Armatimonadota bacterium
GACGAGTGGAAAGCCGTTCAAGCCGACCCGACGAGCGCGGAAAAGTTTTTCTTCGGTTTTGCTTACCGCCGCTGGTCGAGTTTTCTGGCTTCATCGCCAATTGAGGAGTTGAGCCAAGTGCGGACAAAAATCTACATCGCTCAAGGCACGGCGGACAAAGCCGTCGACCCAACTTCCGCCGATTTGCTTTACGCGCAACTCATCGCTAAAAATAAACAAGTGATTTACGACCGCGTGGAAAACGCAAATCATTCTTTTCGGATCAAGGACAAACCGAAAGTTGACGGCTGGCAGGAGCTATTTGAAAGAATTGCTAAATGGTTCGCGCAGACATAGAGTTTTATATATTAACGTACCGTCGAACAATTCGATAAACGTGAGGGTGAAACAGTGGCTTTGTTATTGGAGTATTTGTTAACCCAAAAATCATCAACGGGGCGCGGGCGTGGTTCAACCCGGCGAAATCGTTGAGTTATGTCGGAAATGACCGGCGACTGGTCAAAATTATGGCGAACGTCACGGTCATTACTTCCGTTATCGAGGTGGTGATTATTATCGGTCAGGTGTTTCGCAACACGACAAGCCATCTTAACTTCAGTACACTGCTCGACAGAACGCTTTGGAATAATTGGTGTATCGCGCGGAAGGAATCAGGGATTAGGTTCGGAGGGCATGTGTGCCATTGATTTCGCGGGTTGCTCTCGGACACCGGCACTAATCCCTAACCCCCAATCCCTACAAAGTTACGCCCAAGTTGTAAAGCAAGAACGAAAGCACGTCCGCCTCTTTCTCAATGGATTTGGAAAGATTGCTCGCGCTATGACCGGAGTTGGTTCCGATACGAATCAAAACCGGGCGCGTTTTCGCCGCGTTCTTCTGCAAAGTCGCCGCGTACTTGAACGAATGGGCGGGAACGACGCGGTCATCGTGGTCGGACGTGGTAATCAGTGTGGTTGGATAGGTCACGCCGGTTTTCATGTTATGAAGCGGCGAGTATTTGATCAGCGTCTGAAACTGCTTCGGGTCGTCCGACGAACCGTATTCCGACACCCAGAAGGTTCCAGCGGAAAACTTCTGGTAGCGAAGCATATCCATTACGCCGACTTCCGGCACAGCGGCGCGGAACAAATCCGGTCGCTGATTGATCACCGCGCCGACTAAAAGCCCTCCGTTCGAGCCACCGCGAATGGCAAGTTTCGCGGGACTCGTATATTTTTCCTTGATGAGATATTCAGCGGCGGCTATGCAGTCGTCGAACACGTTCTGCTTCTTGTCGCGGTATCCGGCTTCGTGCCACTTTTCACCGTATTCGCTTCCCCCGCGTAGGTTCGCTTTGGCGAAAACGCCGCCCATTTCGCACCACAAAATATCCGACGTACTAAAACTCGGTGTCAGCGAGATGTTGAACCCACCGTAGCCGTAAAGAAGCGTCGGATTCGTGCCGTCCAACTTCGTGCCTTTTTTGTACAGCAGGAACATCGGTATTCGCGTACCGTCCTTGCTCTTGTAGAAAACCTGCTTCGATTCGTAATCGTCGGGGTTGTAACCGGGGATTTCAGGAGCGCGGAACAGTGTGTATTTCTTGCCCATCAAGTCGTAGCGATACACGCTCGCCGGGATATTCATCGCCGCGAAGGAGAAGAACACCTCGGTATCGCCTTTCTCGCCGCCAAAGCCAGACGCCGTGCCGACACCCGGCAAAGCAATCTCGTTTTCTTTTTTTCCGACGCGGTCGTACACAGCGACCCGCGTGGTCACATCTTTCAAATACGATGCGATCAGTTTGCCTCCGGCGGTCGAAACGCCCTGAAGCGGCTCTTTTTGCTCCGGCAAAACCGTGGTTGTACTTCTCAAATCACCCTTCGCCGGGTCGTACAACACGACTTTCTCGTTCGGTGCGTTCCGGTTGGTTTGGATCAAAAACTTGTCGCCTTCGTTATCCACAATCCCGAACGAATCGTCACCAATCGCTTCCACAATCGGCACAAACGGCGCGGAAACGCCTTTGCTCTCGTCGCGGAAAAATAGGGCGTTGCCCCGCTTCCCGCTCTCGGAAATGTAAAGTTGCGCGAAGCGTTCGTCCTCGGTAACTCCCATACCGAAGTACCGGTTCGGGTTCGCCTTGTCCTCGTAGACCAGCGTGTCGGTTTCGACCGGCGTGTTCAGTTTGTGGTAAAACACCTGCGGCGACTGCGCTTTCGCCGTCAGTTCTTTCCCCACGTCGGGCTTCGGGTAGCGCGAATAGTAGAATCCATCACCGCGCCACGACGCGCCGCCAAAGCGCACCCAATCCACCGTCTCCGGCAAGTAGGTTCGCGTTTCCATATCCATAATCTGGAAGCGTTGCCAGTCGGAACCGCTAATCGCCGTGCGCCCCACCACGGCGTACTTGCCGTTTTTGCTTAATGTGAAACTCGTCAGACGAATCGTGCCGTCAGGCGAAAACGTGTTCGGATCAATTAACACCTCCGGCGTTCCGTCGTACCCCTTCTGCACGTATAGAATGCTCTGGTTTTGCAAGCCGTCGTTCTTATAAAAGTAAACGTACTCGTTCTTCTTAAACGGCGCGGAATACTTCGGATAGTTGACCAACGCTTTGTAGCGAGCCGTCACCTTGTCGCGGAACGGAATCTTCTGCAGGTAGTCGAAAGATACGCGGTTCTGCGCCTCGACCCACGCTTTGGTATCGGTGGCGTTGTCGTCCTCCAGCCAGCGGTACGGGTCGGCGATTGTCTTGCCGTGATACACGTCGGTTTGCGTACCGGCTTTGGTGACGGGATAGTCGGGGGTTTGCGCCCGAACCGGAACGGCAAGTAGGGAAAGGGAAACGGCGATAAGCGCGGTGAAACGGGGCATGAGGAAACCTTTCAGTCAGCAGTTTTGCTTTCCCGATTATACCGGCGAAAAACGGCGGGGGGCAAACGCGCTCGGACTTGCCGGAGGCGCGAAATCGGCGAATTGACTACGTCCTCGACTTTGTGATAAACTTCACATAGGGTAATCCGGCAAAACGAAGTTGCCGCCGACCGCGTTCGCCCGCCTTTAAGTAACCGCATGGAAACCGTAACCGTCAACTCGCTTTTATCGTCGTATATCCCCGTTCTCGTTATGGGACTGGTTGCCGTGGGCGTTTCCGCCGCGCTGGTATTTTTGTCGTTCGTGCTGGGACCGCGGCGACCGTCGCCGCAAAAGGACGCGCCGTATGAGTGCGGCATGACCCCCATCGGTTCGGCGCGGGAACGGTTTCCGATTAAGTTTTACTTGGTGGCGATGCTGTTTATCATTTTCGACATCGAAACTGTGTTTTTGTACCCGTGGGCGGCGACGTACCGGGGTAGCGCAGGCAACGGCATGATGCTGTTCAACCTCGCCGAAATGGCAACATTTATCGTAATTTTGTTTGTGGGCTATATTTACGTTTGGAAACGGGGTGCCTTTGAATGGGAGTAACCGCGATGCAAAGCGAAACGGACAATTCTTTTTTAACCGTGTCGCTCAATAAATTGGTGAACTGGTCACGGCGCAACTCGCTTTGGCCCGCCACCTTCGGACTGGCGTGTTGCGCGATAGAAATGATGGCGTCAACCGACTCGCGCTTTGACCTTGCGCGGTTCGGTTCGGAAGCGTTCCGCGCTTCACCGCGCCAAGCCGACCTGATGATCGTGTCGGGGCGCGTGTGCAAAAAAATGGCTCCGGTCTTGCGGCAGGTCTACGACCAGATGCCCGAACCGAAGTGGGTGATTGCGATGGGCGACTGCGCCTCGAACGGCGGCGTGTTCAACAACTACGCCGTGGTGCAGGGCGTAGACCAAATTGTGCCGGTGGATATTTACGTACCGGGTTGCCCGCCGTCCCCGGACGCTCTGATTTTTGCGATCACCGAACTACAACGCAAGATTGACAACGAGACGTTCGAGAAGTACGCCTAACGTATCGGTGCAAGCCATGACAACGTCACCTTGTGTCTCGTCCTGCGGCACTGCTCGCCCTTTTTCCCAGAATAGATAATCCGTACCTTGTAGAGTAGTGCGAAGCGTTTAAGCCATCATGTCGAGTAGCGACCCTGAAGAAATGATTATCGCCTGCGGCGCGGACGACGGTTACGCGCTTCATTTGCTAATCATGCTTCAGTCGTTGATCCGCAGTCAGCCGCCTGAGACGCGCATCCGTTGCTACATCATGGATGGCGGCGTACTACCGGTAAATCGGGCGAAAGTGGACGCGCTAATGATGCGGTCGCCCGACCGGTTCCGGTTCGAGTGGCTTTCGGTGGATCGGGCGCGGTTCGCCGGGCTGATGGAAGCACCGCTTTTGACACACCTTTCCGGGGCGGCACTGCTCCGGCTGTTGCTACCGGAACTGTTGCCTGATACCGAGCGAATCTTGTATATTGATTCCGATGTGCTGGTACAAGGCGATTTGACCGCCTTGTACGAAACACCATTTGCGGGAACGCATTTGGTGGGAGTGCAAGATTTTTTCGTACCGAGCCTTTCGTATATCGCGGACAAGGAGCCGGGCGTACCGACGGATGGTAAAACGGTCAACTCCGGCGTGATTGTGATGAATCTGGCGCGGTTCCGCGAAACCGGCGTTATGGCACGGGCGATGGAAATGATGGCACGGCAACCGTCGTGGAGCGATCAGGAAGGAATAAATGCGGCACTCGCCGGAGACTGGACACCCGCGCCGTTTCTATACAACCTGCAAACGCACTGGGTCTATTTAGAGTCGTTGCCGGAATCGGACGTGCAACAAGAAATCGCTTCCTACAGCGGCAAATTGCCGGACGATGCCAGAATCGCTCATTTTACCGGGCAGGTTAAGCCGTGGAACTGCGGCTACCGGCATCCGTTTCGCATCCGCTATGAGCGGGCAATGCGTAATTCCGGCTGGTTTTCCGCCGCCGAATGGATGCAGTGGAAAACGCGGCGCGTCGCGGATTATGTCGCGGAACGCCTACGAGGAACAAGATAGATGGATAAGACGGCAGACGGCATCGTCATCGCTTGCGGAACGGACGACGGATATGCGATGCAGATGCTGATCATGTTGCAAACACTGGTGCGTTCGCAACCGGAAAAAATCGCGCTAACGATTTATATGATTGACGGCGGTATACTGCCGCAAAACAAAGCGAAAATTGACGCGCTTCTGACGCGGCGCGACGGGGTAAAGTATCACTGGCTCGCTATAGAAAACAACCGTTTCCACGGCATGATGGAAAATGGTTGGATAAAGCATTTGACGCAGGCGACCCTGCTACGACTGCTTTTGCCGGAGTTGCTTCCCGATTCCGTGAAAAGAGTGTTATATCTGGACTCAGATGTTGTGATTCAAGGCAATCTGTCACCGTTTGCCTCAATGGACTTTGAAAACAATTTTCTGATAGGGGTTCCTGACCTGAATGTGCCGCTACTGGAGTATATTGCCGCGAAGGATCCCACGATTCCTGCCGACAAGGAAACTTTCAATGCGGGAATCATCGTGATGAACCTTACCCGATTGCGCGAAACCGGTAAGATACAGCGGGTTTTTGACAGGATGCGGGAGCAACCGACGTGGTCGGATCAAGAGGGGCTAAACGCGGTGTTTCACGGGGAATGGAAGCGGGCGTCTTTTTTATATAACCTGCAAAGCAACTTTATGTGGCTCGAATCCGCTACCGATTCACGCGCCAAAAACGAAGTACGCGAATATGGTTACGACCGACTGTGGAAAGATGCCGTGGTATTCCACTTCACGACCGGGATCAAGCCATGGGGCGGACGGTGGAAGCACCCGTACCGGCTACGGTATGAACAACTGATGCGCGATTCCGGTTGGTTTTCGGCTCCCGAATGGGCGGCGTGGAAGGTAAAGCGGTACGTGCAAGCGGTTCAAGACCGGATGGCGTTCGCTCAGAAGAAATAAAGCCGCTTGATAGAATAAAAGAACAACAAACTAATGATAGATACCGATGTACGATTAGGGCTTTCCGGCTCCGACCTTGCGATACGAAACCGAACGTTTCAAGCCGATGTCGCCCGTTTGGACGATTTTAACCTGAATCCCGACAACTCGCCGGAGTTTCGCGTGATGGTCGAAGCCGGATACGGCGCGGAGATTGTCGGCGCGAAACGGTTCCGCGACGAAGATTTTATACTGGTTCGCAAGGAGCGTATCATGGATATTCTCACGCTACTGCGCGACAATCCCGATACGCGCTACGATTTGGTGTCCGACATCTTTGGAGTAGACCTGCTCGGCTTTGAGCGTGAGCCACGTTACGAAGTCGTGTACTCGCTGTACTCGCTGACGCACCACAAGCGCATCGTGGTCAAGGCGCAGGTGGACGAGGACGACGCGATTATTGACACGGTGTCCGGGGTCTGGGTGGCGGCGGAATGGCCCGAACGCGAGATTTTCGATATGTTCGGTATCGAGTTCGCCGGACACAACGACCTGCGCCGCATCCTGATGCCCGACGACTGGGTCGGACACCCGCTAAGGAAAGACTTCCCGCTCGGCGGCGAGGAGGTTGAATTTTCACACAATGTCCGCGACAAGGCGGTGGCGTAATTGGGAACGCCCGCGCATTCCGGTAGCGAGATTCGCCCGGCGGTGTTGAATGTCGCTTGCGGAGCCGATGACAACTTTGCCCTGCAACTGGGCGTGACTCTGTTTTCGCTGTCAGAATCGCAACCGAAAGATTTGACCATACACTGCTATGTGGTTGACGGCGGGATACAAGCACCGAACAAAGCGAAGATAGAGGGCATCATC
>JACMIU010000692.1 GCA_014380985.1 Armatimonadota bacterium
ACCGGGCGCACAACCGCACGACGCTAACGGAGGGAATGACGCCATGACGGGATTTCGTTTCGCGGTATTTGCCGTGTGCGGAACGGCAATTTTCGCCGCGCCGCCGGTAGGACGCGAGGAAACACGCACCGTTTTCACATCCACGCGAACGATAACCGCGATTCACGAGTCACCGGACGGCACGGTTTGGGTCGGCACGTCGGGCGGCGTTCGGCGACGGGATGCGGCAACAGGCGCGTGGCAAACGTTCACCCGCGAACATGGTGTGCCAGCGCACGAGGTTCGCGCCTTTGCCGAGTTGGGCGACCGAACCATTATTGAGTTCGCCGACGGCACGGCGCGATATGCCGGTGGCAAATGGGAAAAATGTCCGGCGATACTCGCCTCCAAGCCAACCCCGTGGGAAGTGCTTTACGCCGAACCGTTCGTCACGCAAAAACCAAGAACATTGCCGAAGGTCGCGGGTGGGCAAATCACCACGTTCTGCGCGGCGGGAAACGGCAGACTTTTCGCGGGGACGCGGCAACAAGGCTTGTTCGTACGCGAACCCGGCGCACAAAACTGGCAAGCCGTTCCCCCCACCGCCCCCGAACCCGCGAACGCCAACGCGCAAGCCATCACGTTCTTCGGTGGCGCGATGTACGTTTCCACCCTGCGCGACGGTTTGGTTGTGCGTGAGGCATCCGGCGATTGGGCGCAACTTTTGCCGCCAACGATTTCGAGCGACGCCCCGCGCCAAATGCTTCAATACAAAAACACGCTGTATATCCGGCACGGGAGCGGCGCGGTAGATCGCTTGGGCGGCGAAACGTGGACGAAAAACGTTTGGGCGCGGGAACTGCCGCGCAAGCAGGTTTCCGCGTTCGCCACCGACGGCGAGCGACTTTGGGCGGCGCAGTGGGGTGGCGTCAGTGTTTACGACGGCGCGAAGTGGACGCACTACCTGCGCGAACCCGGCTTGCAAGGCGTTCCCATCACCGCGCTACTGCCGGTTGGCGACACGCTGTATATCGGTACGCAGGGGCGGGGGCTTGCCGAAATGGATACGCGCACGGGGCTGGTGCGCCGGTGGTGGAACGAGGCACACGGCGTATCCGACGACTGGATTACCGCGCTCGGCGAAAACAACGGCACGATTTACGCGGGAACGTTTGTCGGCGGGCTTGCCGTTCGCGCCAAAGGCGCGGCGCGATTCACCTTGGCAACCGGCACGGCGGGTGAAAACGTCACCGATTTATTGCCGGTTGCCGGGGGCGGCGTGGTAGCGACCACGCGCTTCGGAGCGAGGGTAGTGAACGCACCGGGCGTCTCGCTTCCCACCATCGTTACCGGGCGCACCGTTGAGGCGCAGTGCGTCGCCCGTTCTCCGAGCGGCGAAACATGGATAGGAACGCGCACCGGGTTGTACCGCGTCAAACCGTAGCCGATTCGGGTACACTGCGTACCATGAGCGACAGCGAAATCATTCTTCAGCACGGCGACCTGTACGCCCGCGTTTCCCCCCACGGTGCGTCTTTGCGCGGACTTTGGCGCGAAAACGCGGACGGCACACACACCGAAATCGTCACCGGCTATTCGGGGGCGGACAACAAAGTCGGCGGACAGGGCGACGTGCTGATTCCCTTCCCCGGTCGCATCAAAAACGGCACGTATGATTTCGGCGGCGAAACGTTTCAACTGCAACTGACCGACAAAGAGGCACCGAACGCGATTCACGGCTTCGTGCGGCAAAAAGAATGGACAATCACGGAGCAAACCGAAAACTCCACGCAGTTTGAAACGGATATTTTGCCGAGCGACGCGCCGGGGTATCCGTTCGCCCTTCATATCAAGATTCGCTACTCCATGCGCGAGGATATGCTCGCCTGCTGGTTCGTCATTGAGAACTCTGGGCAGAACGCCGCACCGGTGGCGGCGGGCTTTCACCCCTACTTCACCGTGGGTGGCGATTTCATTGACGGCGCGGTGTTGACCGTGCCGTTCGATTCGGTGCTGGAGTTCGACGATAACCTGACGCCGACCGGCAAGGTGTTACCCGTCGCCGAAACTGCGTTTGACTTCCGCAAAGCGCGAACTATTGGTACAACGAGGTTCAACACGTGCTATCTAAACCCCAACCGCGACGACGATGGTGGAACGCAAATCTGCTTGGAATCGGCGGACGGAGGGCGTAGCATCACCGTGTCCATGCACCCTGTGTTTGAAGCCGTGGTGCTGTATTCCGGCGACCCGCTCCCCGATGCGCATCGTCGCCGTTCGCTCGCCATCGAACCGATGACCGGCGGGTCGGACGTTTTCAACCATCCCGAATGGGGCTTGCGAACCCTCGCGCCGGGCGAACGCTTTAGCGGCGGATGGAGCGTGTGGATTCACGACGACAATTTGTAAACAAAAAAAGAAAGACAAGAATCTATGAAGTATCGCGCACTGGGCAATAGTGAAGTGCAAGTTTCGGAAATATCGTTCGGTTGCTGGACGATGGGCGGCTTGAACTGGGTGGACGGTAGCCCCAACGGCTGGGCGAATGTGGACGAGGACGATATTCTGGCGGGAATCAAAACCGCGATAGATGCCGGAGTCAATCATTTCGACAACGCCGATGTGTACGGCAACGGTCGCGCCGAACGCCTTCTCGCCAAAGTCTTCGACCGGATCGGTGTTCGCTCGGAAGATTACATCGTCGCCACGAAATTGGGACATTTCAAAGGCACGGCGGGTCATGCGTATGAACCGGCGCATATCCGCCATCAGTGCGAGCAATCGCTGATTAACTTAAAGCGGGACTACATTGACCTGTATTATTTCCATCACGGCGATTTCGGCAAAGATGCGGTGTACCTTGATGACGCCGCCGCCACAATGGACGCGCTTGTCGCCGAAGGAAAGGTGCGCCTTAAGGGACAGTCGGCGTATTCGTACAACGACTTTGCCCGCGCCGTGCCGGTGGTGCGCCCCACCGCCCTGCAAAGTTGGGCGCACGCTCTCGATGACCAGTTCGTCAAGCCGGGTTCGCCGCTCGTCGAACTGATGGACAAGCACGGATGCACCTTTGTCGCGTTTTCACCGCTCGCGCAGGGACGATTACTCGATAAGTTCGACCCGGCGAACCCGCCGCAGTTTGAACCCGGCGACCATCGGTTCGGGAACAACGGGTTCGGCAAAGACGCCATTGAAGCGTTGCAACCGAAACTCGCCCGCCTCAAAGCGCGGTTCGGGGATTCTGTGGAGGATTTGGCGGCGGTAGCACTCCAATATGTGTTGGCGACGCCGCAAGTCGCCTGCGTGATTCCCGGCTTTCGCAATGAGCGACAGGCGCGGTGCAACGTGCAGGGCGCAGATCGCTCGATAACAGCGGAAGACGTTGCTTTCGTGCGAGAAGTTTTGCACGGATAATGACAGACGCCTCGGTTTCTGTTGGAAGCCGGGGCGTTGTCCTATATTTTCGGCGCGGAAATCAAGCCGAGAATCTTATCGCGCAGGGTGGCGGGGGCTTGCACCTGCTCCACCTTCGCCCGAATCGTTCGCAGTAGCGTATCCTCGAAATGAAACTTAGCGAAGCAACCCTTGCACTGCGACAGATGGCTCTGCACCGCTTCGGTTTCGGGCGCGTCTAATTCGTCGCTCAAATACTCGGTAAGACGCTTCACCGCCGCCTGACACTGATTGTATTCGAGAGGCGCGACCTCTGGTGTATCAACCATCGGGGATGGGGCGGGGCGATTGATTTTTCGGGGCATGATGTGCGCTTTCTTTTTTACCCTAACGGTATTGCGGCGAAACCGGTTCCCGGTAATTAACGCTGATTATTGTTCGTGTACGCCCAGATTGCTTTTTGCACTAAACGCCGCCCGCGAGACAGACGCGAACGTACCGTGCCAATCGGAATCTCCAGCATTTCGCTGATTTCCTGATACGCGAACTCGTTGATGTCAGCGAGAATCACCGTGTCGCGGTACTCGTCGGGCAGGTTGTCAATCGCCTCGCGGATAGCGTCCGCCTCGACCCGGTTCACGACCTCGGCTTCGGGCGCGGCTCCTATGCCCCGGCTTTGTGCGTCGGACAGGCGATTGTACAGGTAAAAATCTTCGAGCTCGTCGTAGGAGACGCGCTCCGGTTCGCGGTTCTTCTTGCGATACCCGTTGATATACAGGTTCGTCATGATGCGAAACAGCCACGCCCGCCCGTTCGTGCCGCCCTGATACTGCCCGTAGAACGAGAACGCCCGCACAAACGTATCCTGCACCAAATCTTCGGCGTTGGTTTTGTCGCGGGTCATGCCCAGAGCGGCGCGGTATAGCGCATCCAAATGCACCACCATCTCGCGCTCAAATGTTTCCCGCGCCCGGTCTGTTTTATCCAAAAAGAGGCAGTCCCCCCTTCTCGAAACGGGACGACGACAATACCGACCGCGCCGGACTTGCCGATGTGTCCGGCATACCCTCGATCATGTGAAGCAGAACGCGGCGCAGGTTGTCCAAGTTCGCGGAAAAAACGGCTAAAACCTCGTCGTTGGTGACGGCGGCGTGTTCGTCCAAACCGGCGTCGAAGTCGGTAATCAGCGAGATATTGACGTAAGCGATTTCAAGTTCGCGGGCAAGGTACGATTCGGGGTACTGCGTCATGTTAATCACTTCCCAGCCTTGCGACCCGAACCAGCGCGATTCTGATTTTGTGGAAAACCGGGGTCCGTTAATCACTACCACGGTTCCGGTTTCATGCACGGTGATGCCCTCGGCGCGGCACGACGCGATGGCGTGTTCGCGCAGAATCGGGCAGTACGGTTCGGCGGCGGAAACGTGCGTCACAATCGGGCCGTCGTAAAAAGTGTCGGCGCGTCCGGTAGTTCGGTCTACGAACTGATCGCACACCACGAAGTCGCCGGGCTTCACGTGGGATTGAAGCGAACCGCAAGCGTTGGGCCCGATAATATCCGTCACGCCGAGCGACTTCATCGCCCAAAGATTAGCGCGGTAATTAATTTTGTGCGGAGGAATCGTGTGATTTTTCCCGTGGCGCGGCAGGAACGCCACGGTTTTGTCGCCGACGGTCGCCAGCGTAATTGCGTCCGATGGCGCACCATAAGGCGTATCTACCTTTATTTCGCGGGTTTCACCGGGCAGAAACGAGTAAAAGCCGGATCCGCCAAAGACGCCCACGGTCGCGGAAGGTTTTGAGATATTCATAATGGCTTAGTTGCCTTTCACGCTCGCCGATTCCTGCGTTTCGCGCCAGAAAAGCAAGAGTAGATGCCGGTTGGCTTGTCCGTCGCGGGTCGCGTAGGTATTGTTGAGATAGGTTTGTAGCCGGTCGCGCCACAGTGTCGCCGCTTTCGAGTCGCCTAAGTCGCGGTAGGCAAGTGCGAGAAACGCGGCGTTGAACGGGTCGGAGCGCAATTGTTCGCTTTCCATCAAAACACGAACCGCCTCCCTGCCACGTCCGGCACGAAAGTAGACTGCGCCGAGCGTGTTGGTATTGTTGGCTAAAGAGTCTTCGTTTCTATACTTTCGTGCCATGCTCACTGCATATTCCGACAACGTGGTCGCTTTTTCCAAGTCTGCCGACTTGGCGAGTTGCGGCATGAGAGTCGTCCGCCACGCTAAGTTATTCGCGTCCATAGTTGAGATTCTCGCCGCATCGGCAACACGTAAGGCGTTCGTGGTGTAGGCGTGGTACTCACCGATTTTTCCGAGGAGCAGGTCGGCTTCATGCGGGGGCAGGGAATTGTCCAATTGTAGCGAGCGGTACAAAGCAATTGCGCCGCGTTCGTCCCCCGCCCGAAACCACGCTTCGGCACGCAGAAAGTCGAGGTTGCGGAAATCGTTACGCCGCAGAAAATCGTCGGAAACCAACGACGCCGCGCTTTGCCACTCCCTCTTTTTTCCGAGCGTCGCCATTTGCTTGCGGATTGCGAAGGCTTCCCGTTGTTTTGCGAGGGCATCGGCGCGGTCAGCGGACACACGCACCGGACTTTCCAGCCAGTTGGGGGACGTGTTTTGCCCGGCGCGTTCGCGGATGCCCCAAAGGGCGAACCCGGCGAAAAGTAGCATCGGTACACCGAGTAAGAAAAGTAAACGGGATTTGCTTTCGCGGTCGGTCGGGGGCATGACGTGGGCTTTCTGCGGTGAGATAATCACAATATCGTACCCTGAATCGGGAGGAAACACACACACCTGCGGGAACCTTTTCAGACGGTTTAGAGTAGAATGCAAACAAAACGCCTTTGCATATCGCGGGGTAGCATTACTTAAAGAAAGTATTTTTATTATGTCTGACGACGCTCGACCGGGGACTGCCGATGCGCCGCAAGCCGCTCCGCTATCCTTTTGGCAAAATCTTCTGCAGCACGATCTTGTCGCTTCGCTGGTGGTTTTCATGGTCGCCATTCCGCTTTCGCTTGGTATCGCGCAAGCGTCCGGCGCACCGATTTTAGCCGGTATCATCGCCGCCGTTATCGGAGGCGTGGTCGCCGGTGCGCTGGGCGGTGCGCCCCTGCAAGTGTCAGGGCCCGCCGCCGGTCTCACGGTTATCGTCTATGAGATGATACAAAAGTTCGGCTGGCAAACGACCACCACAATCGTGGTAATCGCCGGGCTGATGCAGATTGCCTTCGGCTTCCTTAAAATCGCCCGCGCCTCGCTCGCTATTTCGCCCGCCGTGGTGCATGGAATGCTTGCCGGTATCGGCGTCGTTATCACGCTCGCGCAATTGCACGTGGTTCTCGGCGGCAAGCCGCAAGACAACGCGCTGAAAAACATCACCGAACTGCCCGGTCAAATTATGGATTTGCACCTGCCCTCGGCGATTTTGGGCGTCGCGGTGATCGCCTTTCTGTTCGCTTGGACGAAAATGCCCGCCGCCGTGCGACGGATTCCCGGCGCGTTAATCGCCGTGGTCGGTGGGACAATCGCGGCGCAGTTTATGCACTTTCCCGCCGACCTGCGCGTCAACCTGCCGGATAACCTGACGCAGGGGCATATCTTTCCGAAGGTTCCCGCGTTCGCCGATTTGAACGATATTTTGATCGCGGCGGCGACAATCGCCGTTGTCGCGTCGGTTGAGTCGCTTCTATCGGCGGTCGCGCTCGATAAATTAACCGGTGGCAAACGCGCCGACCTTGACCGCGAACTGCTCGGACAGGGAGCGGCGAACACGGTGTCCGGTCTCTTAGGCGGCTTGCCCGTTACCGGTGTTATCGTGCGTTCGTCCACCAACGTATCGGCGGGCGCGAAAACCCGCGCCTCGGCGATTATGCACGGCGTTTGGATTTTGTTATTCGTTCTCCTTGCCGCACCGCTTCTCGAAACGATTCCGAAATCGGTACTCGCGGGTCTGCTGGTGTTTATCGGCGTCAACTTGGTATCGCCCGCGCACATCAAGGAGATGCTCCACACCCGCGAATGGCCCGTCTACTTCGCCACGCTTTTTGGCGTCGTTTTCCTGAACCTGCTTGAAGGCGTCGCTATCGGTATCGGGCTGGCGATTATTTTGCTACTACGCAAACTGGCGAAGATTCACGTAGACATCGAGGAGCGCGGCGACAAGTGGCACGCCCGCGTCGAAGGTTCGCTGACCTTTTTGTCGGTTCCCGCTTTGAGCGCGAAACTTGCCACCATTCCCGCAGGGGCTTCGGTGGATATTGACCTGATGGTGGACTTCATGGATCACGCGGCGTTCGAGGCGATTCACTCGTGGCGCGTGGTGCAGGAGAAAGCCGGTGGCAAGGTGGATATTGACGAGTTCCACGAGGCGTGGTACGGTTCGGCGGAAAGCGGCAACGCGCTAATGAACCGCTCCCGAATCCCGACCCTGCCGATTCCCAAAGGAACCCTTGCCGTGGCGGCGGCAGATACCTCGGTAATAAAGGAAATATAGTAAAATGGAAGACTTAAACAACATTATCGCCGGTGCGGCAAAGTTTAACGCACAGGCATCCCACGAAGTGAAGCCGTTGTTGGAACGGCTTGCCCGCGAGGGGCAAGCCCCTGACGCTCTGTTTATCACCTGCGCCGACTCGCGCATTGACCCAGTGAATATCACGCAAACAAAGCCGGGCGATCTGTTTATTCTGCGAAACATCGGCAACCTTATCCCCAAAGCCAACAGTGAAGATAGTTCGGTAATGGCGACGGTGGAATACTCGACCGGTGCGCTGGGCGTCAAAACCATCGTTATCTGCGGTCATTCCGACTGCGGCGCGATGAAGGTGGTACTGGCGGACAAAGACTTATCCACGATGCCGAACGCGAAAAACTGGCTAATGCACGCCGATCCCAGCACACAGGGCTACAAAAATGGGCAAGACGACGTAGTATTCGCCCCCGGTTTGCCGGAGGTGGACAAACTGTCGCAAATCAATGTGATCACGCAGTTCGAGAACCTGCTGACGTATCCGTCGGTGCGCGAAGGTATCGAAAGCGGCAACCTGCGCCTTGTCGGTATGTGGTTCGACATCGGCAACGCCCAACTAAGTATGTACAACGCCGACACCAAGCGGTTTACGCCTATCGCGGATGACGGGGCGGGTAATCGGCAGGAAAATATGCCCCGCGACTAATAGGCGAGAATCGCACCCGATTCCGATATAATAGCGGCATGGCTTCCACAAGGTTTTGGGGCAACGTTACCGCGGTTCGGGCGCGACTGACGCTGGCGATTTTCGAGAACGAACGGTTCCCGACCTGCGACGGACATTACCTTGCCGTGTCGGGGACTCTTACGGTCGGTAACACTGCACCGGAACCCGCGTCGTTTGTTGTCGCGGTCGGCACGAAAACGCAGGAGGAAAAACGGTTCGCGGTGGGAGACTTGGTACGGGGGAACGGTGAACCCGTGCCGGAAACCAACCGCGATTGCTTCGCCGATTATTACCGCGTTCGCACAGTGCATCTTTTGGCGCGGGCAACCAGCCAGAACGCCGTGCGAACGCCCGATCCGCCGCGTACCGACGCCCCCCTTTCCCCCGAAGCCGCGATAACCGCCCCGCGCCGGTTGCTCGCCCCCGCGAAACTGCAAGCCGGTGGCACGTGCTTCTCCTGCCCGTATGGAACCACGGTTGCCGTGGTGCGCCTGTCCGACCCGCGAGACCTGCGGCGCGGCATCTGGTCAAAGTCGGCGGGTTGCCTCGGTCCCATGGACTGTCCGCACTACGAAAAGCCTGACCAACAAATAGCCTCCTGCAACGAAACGCCTTCTCGCGTGTCCGATTGATAGACAAGCAAACGAAAGGCTCTAATTTATGGGACTTGTATTTTTCGGCGTACTACTTTTTGTCGCGTCGCTGTTTATTCCGCGCAACGTTGGCACACAAAACATGACGGGACTGGCGTGGGGCGCACGGGTTTTGGGGGTGCTGATCGCGGTCGGGGGCGTGATCGGTTCCGGCGTGACGATTGTTCCGGCGGGCTATCGCGGCGTGTTGCTCCGCTTCGGCGCGGTCAGCGGGATTCTTAGCGAAGGGATTCACGTGATCGCGCCCACCGTCAATACGGTGGAACTGGTCGAAGTGCGGACGCAAAAGGAAGAAGCGACATCGGCGGCGGCATCGAAAGACCTACAAACCGTGACCGCGACCGTGGCGATTAACTACCACGTTTCCGCCGAGGGCGTCGGCGATCTGTTCAAAAAGGTCGGTACCGACTTCAAGAAACGTATCATTGACCCAGCGACGCAAGAATCGGTGAAAGCAGTCACGGCGCGGTACACGGCGGAAGAGTTGGTGCGACTGCGCGACAAGGTGAAAGCCGACCTGTATACGGAAGTCACCACGCGCTTGCAACCGTACAATATCGTGGTCGAACCGAACGGCGTTTCGATTACCGACTTCACGTTTAGCGAACAGTTTATTCAAGCCATCGAACAAAAACAAGTGGCACAGCAAACCGCCGAAAAGCAGAAGTACGTGCTTCAGCAAGCGAAACTGCAAGCCGATACCGCCGTCACCGAGGCGAAGGGTAAAGCCGAGGCGGCACGAATCAACGGACAGGCACTTAACGCCAACGGCGGTTCACGGGTGCTTGCGCGGGAATGGATTGACAAGTGGGACGGCAAACTGCCCACGGTGTCGGGCGGTTCGGGTTCGGGCATGATTATTGATGTGCGCGAACTGATGAACAGCGGCAACACCGAGGGCAAAGCGGCTCCCGCGCAGTAAAGGCGAACATCAAAAAGGCGGCAGGGATTTTTTTCCTGCCGCCTTTCTTGCGTCAGCGCGTCAGCACCGCTCCGGTCAGTGGCGCGAGCGTCACCGAAACCGTTCCGTTCGCGCCGGGCGCAACCGACTTGCCGCTAAGCGCGTCCTTCCATGTCCCCGTCCCTTTCGGCGCAGGAACGTTCACCGTGCGCGTTTCGCGGGAGCGGTTCAACACCACTACGGCGACATCCTTGCCTGATGTCCGCGAGAACGCCAACGTGCCGCTTTTATCGTCCGTGGACAGTATCTTCGCGTCGCCGGACTGCAAAGCCGGGTGCGCGTTCCGCACCGCGATTAGTTTCTTGTAGTGCGCGAGCATCGCGTTAGATTCCGTCGCCTTGTCCCAGTCCATACCGCGCCGGTTGTCGGGATCGCCGCCGCCCTGCATACCGATTTCCTCCCCATAGTAAATGCTCGGCGCACCAACCCACGTAAACTGCAAGGTCGCCGCCAGTTGGTGCATCGGTTCGTTATTTTTGCAACTGGTCAGGAAACGCGGCGTGTCGTGCGACGATAGCAAGTTCATCATGTTGCGCGAAACCTGCGGGGCGTAACTCTGTTCGAGGGCGACAAGGCGGTTTGCAAACTGCGTCGGCGTGGTTTTTTCCTCGGCGAAGAAACCCAAACACGCATCACGGAACCGGTAGTTCATCACCGAATCCCACTGATCGCCCTTGAGCCACGGCGACCCGTCGCCCCACACCTCGCCGACAATCCAAAGGTTCGGGTCAATCCCCTTCGCCCGAACGCGCAAATCGCGCCAAAACTGTTGCTCGACTTCGTTAGCGACATCCAAACGAATCCCCGCGAGCGGCACGGTTTTCGTCCAATAATCCATCAGCGACAACAGATAATCGTGCGTCGGCGGGTTCAGAACGTTGAGTTTCGGCATGGAGGAAAAGCCGTACCACGCCGCATAGTTCGGGTTTTCGCCGATTTTCACCGGGTACGATTTGATGAAGTACCAGTCCTTGTACGCCGACGCTTCGCCCTTGTCCCGAATATCCTGAAAGGCGAAAAACGTGGTCGCCGAATGGTTGAATACGAAATCCATCACCGTCTTGATGCCGCGCTTTTCCAGTTCTTTGGTCAGGCGGGCAAACTCGGCGTTCGTGCCGAACTGTCCATCAATGCGCTTGAAATCCTCGGCGTCGTAGCGATGGTTCGACGGCGACGCGAACACCGGATTAAAGTAGACCGCGCCGACGCCCAAACCGTCCAAATAGCCGACGCGCTTTTCGACACCCGCGATGTCGCCGCCGAAGCGGTTGAACCATTCGGGTTTCGCGCTCCAACTTTGCACGTCTTTGGGGTCGTTCGTCTTGTCACCGTTCTCGAATCGGTCGGGGAAAATCTGGTAGAATACGGTTTTCTCCACCCAACCCGGCACGACATACGGCTTGAACGTCGCCGCGTCGAGCGTGAACGGTTTCGCGGATGCCGTTAAACCGTTCGCACCGTAGCGGAATGTTTTCGCGCCGTCGCTAATGGCAAACGAGTACGAAAGGTCGGTCTTTCGGTTCCACGGCACACGCACCGCATACTTGTCGTACAGTTCGTCGCCGCCCTGCCGCACGAGCGGGTAGCGTTTGCCACCGACAAGGGCGGCGACACTTTTTACGTCGTTCGGGCGCACCCGCACGGAGAGCGATAATTGCCCCCGGTCATAGTTACGAAACGGCGGCGCGGTATCGTGCAGGACCGCGCTTGCCGTGATAACCCCGTCGCCGACGCGGGCGGGCGTGGCGTACTCTTTCGGTGCTTTCAGAAGCACCGAGTTGTTGTTTCCGCCGCCGTCATCTTCGGATTTGCCTTCCGGGTCTGTCACCCACGTTTCGCCGTTAATCACGAACTTATACTGCGATTTGCCGAGCGGCACACGGGTTTGTACGACCCAAACGCCATCCGCGCCTTTCGTCATTGGCAGAGCGTTTTTGTCCCAGTTGTTGAACGTTCCGGCGACATTCACGGTTTTCGCTTGCGGCGGCGCGGCAAACATGAACGTGTGCGGCATGGTGTCGGCGGGCGCGGTTTGCGCGAGCGCGACGCGGGGCGCGAGAAACGGTACGACCGGCAGTGTCAGCGCGGCAATAGAAAGCATCAAGCGAGTGGAAAGCGTATTCATAGATAGTTATCTCATACGCCTCCCCAATCGGTTGGGGTTCCCCGTCGCAATTCTATACCTGTTGCAAAAACATTGCGGGAACGGCGCGAAACATGGTAAACGTACTTGAGGATAATGCTTTACAGGATCACGGCGGAAAATACTCGGCACGAATCCTCCCACACAAAAGGTTTCGCACGAAAGGTCTCTGATGAAAAAATCGGTAGTCAAAACACCAAGCCGTGGCTTCACACTAATTGAGTTGCTCGTCGTGATAGCGATAATCGCCATTCTCGCCGCGATACTTTTTCCCGTTTTCGCACAGGCTCGCTCCAAAGCGCGGCAGACCGCTTCGCTCTCGAATGTGCGACAAATCGGAATCGCTATCCTGATGTACGCGCAGGACAACGACGAAACCACGCTGACCACACACCACGAGTTAGAACCGCCCGACACGATTGCCGACCTGTACCCGTGGTACGAGCCGCTCAAAGGCTACGTCAAATCCGACGCGCTATTTCGCGATCCGGGCTTGGACGACGACAACAACATCACCGTTCTGCCGGACTTGGTCACGGTCGCCGATTGGCAAAAATACCGCACCGATTATTTAATCAATGGCTACTTCGCGCACTCGGTTCCGCTTGGCGACTTCAAAGCCCCCGCGTCGCAAATCATGATCGCGCCGCGCCACGAGGGTATCGCGTTTTTCGATTATCACCCGTTCGCGTCCGCGCCCAACAACGATTGGGAGCGCGGCTTTTTGGACGGCTCTCTGTACCGAATCGGCGATGCCGCCAGTAACACGCAGGTTCCCGACGCCAAAAATATCGGACGCTATGCCGGGGGCAACAACTACGGGTTCGCCGACGGCCACGCGAAATGGATGAAGTTCGGGCAAACGCTGGATCGCGCCAAAGCCGAAACTGATGTCACGAACTGGGGGATGCACAATTTTGACGACCGCCCGGAAATCGAGGAGTAGCTAAAGTTCGGGGATGGAATATCCCCGAACTTAGCGTATCAACCGGCGGCACGGCGCAGGTGCGCGATTGCCGGGGCGGCTTCGCTGGCTAAATCGCGCCAAGTGGATTCAATCGAAACGCGACCATCGTAGCCCCCGGCACGAAGCGCGGTGAAAAACGCCGCGTGATCATACGTTCCGGTTGCGGGGGCGAAACGCCCGGTGTCCGCCGTGTGCGCGTGGACAAGAAGCGCACCGTGTTTCGTCGCTTCGGAGACCGGCTCGTTGTCCTTTTCCATATGGTACGAGTCGGCGAGGAGGCGCACCCCCGGCATATTGCAAGCGGTGACATAACCTGCCCCTTCCCCCACCGAGTTGATGATGTTGGATTCGGCGCGGTTCAGCGGTTCAATCGCCAGCGCGACGCCGGTTTCCGCGCTGGCACTCGCGCACAAGAGGAGAAAATCGGCGATGTTATTTGTGGCATCTTCTCGCGCATAACCTTCGGGAACGCGCCGCGACCCGCCGCTTCCGAAAACAATCACCGACGCGCCGACCTGCGCGGCACGGGAAAACGCCACGGGGACGTACCGCGCCGCCCGTTCCCAGTCCGCGTTATCGCCAACGATTTTCAGATCGCCGGGCAGAAACAGGTTGAATGCTTCGACGGGAAGCGGCATTGCCAGCATTTCGGCGCGTTTCGTTGCCCACGTAGACTCGCCTTCTTCCGGCACGAGCATATCCCGCACCGACAGTTCGATGTAGTCTGCGCCCGCGTCGGCGATTAACTGCGCCTTGTCCGCACTTGCACAGATTCCGATTCGCATAAGCTATTCTCCTACCGGACGTAGCCGCACCTTTAGCGTAAACGGCTCCGGCTTTAGTTGATATTGCGGCAACGTTCCCGGTCCGCAACTTTCTGACCCCAGCCCGTTTTGAGCCGCGTCTAAGTGCAAAATTACGCGGTCGGTGCGCGGCACGAGTTCGGCATGGTGCTTCGCCGCTTCGATGTCGTGCGTCGTGAACCGGTGTGCCGAAAACGAAAATAGCGACGCAGTGCATGCCGTCGCCTCAACGCCGAAGCCGTCCGCGCCCGTGAGCGTGACGCGGCGCGTCTCGCCCCGGTTGCCATTCTCCTGTGGGCGCACATACGGCGTAAACAGTTCGTCTACGCTCGCGGTGTAGTGTCCGACCAGTGCGGCTTGGCAAGAGTCGGTGTAGTTCTCACCGCGTCCCAAGCCAAACCAATCCACGGTCTCAATGCTCGCCGGAAGTGCCATTTCGACCCCGATGCGCGGCAACCGTTCGGGAAACTTTCCTCGCGGTGTTCCTGAAACGGTAAAGTCTACCGTGCCATCGTAGGATATATCGTACACATACACGCAGTCGTAGGCAATAGCGCGAACCGGGGGCGACACGCAAACGCGCACCGTGACGCGAACGCTCGTGCCGATTTGCTCGTACTCGAAGCCGTCCAATCGGTGCTGAAGCGCGTGTAGTCCGGCTTTGCGCCATTCGCGCTCCCAGCGTTCGCCCCCGCCCCGGCTTTCGTTATCAATGCTTGCCCGCCACAGCGTCACACGAAACCCTGCCTCCGGCACATCAGCAAACAGGTCACGCCCCGCCCTTTTCCATTCTTGCAGATGCCCGCGCACCTTATCGAAAACAAACTCGGATCTTCCGATGCGAATGTTCAGAGCCGTCGCGCCCTCGCTGGATGCAATTCCGCCCGCCCCTACCCGTGCGGCGACGGGGGCGGTGCCGCTAATTACCGGCAGGACAAACTGCGCCGTGGCGATTTCGTGTCCGCTTTTTGCCCACGGCGTGTCCGCGTTTAGCACGAAGCGCAGCGTTAGGTGATACTCGCCCGTGCCGGTCACGTAATCGCCAACCAGTAGTGCGAGCGGCGACGATTTTCCGGCGGGGGTCGGCGGCACATCCGCCACGCCATCCGTCACTGTGTCGCCGTTCCTTGTCAGCGTCCAAACAATTCGCAGATGGGCAAGGTCGGCGAACTCGTAGCGGTTGGTAATGGCAAAAAGCGCGATTTCGCCACTAATATCGGTCGCAGAAACCGTTACCGGTTCCAGAATCTTTTTGTATTCGGCAAGCCCCGGCGACGCCGACCGGTCGGGAAACAGCAAGCCGTCGCAAACAAAGTTGCCGTCGTTCGGCTCGTCGCCGTAGTCGCCACCATAGGCATAAAACGGCTTGCCGTTCGTGTCTTCCGCCAGCAAACCGTGATCGAGCCATTCCCACACGCACCCGCCGATTAGACGGTCATGGGCGCGAATCGCTTCCCAGTATTCTTTCAAACCACCGGGCCCGGTGCCCATCGCGTGCGCGTATTCACACAAAAAGAACGGCTTGTCCGCGAACACTTCATTCGGAACGGTGCGATCCCATAGGGTAATATCCGTGTCGCCCGACGCTATTTGTAGCATCGTCGGTATGCTCGTATACATCTGGCTCACCATGTGGGACACTTCGGCTTGGGCGTCGCCTTCGTAATGGATGAAGCGACTCGCGTCGCGCTCTCGAATCCATGCCGCCATCGCCCGGTGATTGTCGCCAAATCCCGACTCGTTGCCGAGGCTCCAGAAAATAATCGAGCAGAAGTTTTTGTCGCGTTCCACCATTCGCGCCGCCCGGTCAACGTAAGCGTCGCGCCAATCGGGGTTGTCGCTGATGGTAAAGCCACCGTTTTCTCCAAAGCCGTGGCACTCCAAGTCGGCTTCGTCAATCGCGTACAAGCCGAACCGATCGCAAAGCGTGAAAAAGTACGGATCGGGCGGGTAATGGCTGGTGCGAACCGTGTTGATATTGTTTTGCTTCATCAGCAAAATATCTAGAAGCATCGTTTCGCGGGTTAGGACGCGCCCGGTTTCGGGATGAAACTCGTGCCGGTTGACGCCGCGCAGTTTCACCGAAACACCGTTGATGAGTAGGCGGCAGTTTTCAATCGCAAGATGGCGGAAACCCACGCTTTGCCGAACGGTCTGAAGTGCCGCGCCAGTCGCGTCCCGTGATGTAACGAGCAGGGTATAAAGATACGGCGCGTCGGCGTTCCACAGTACAGGGTTCTCAATCGGCAGGGAAAGCGCGAGCGTGGTGTATTCGCCGGAAAGTGAGGCGACCAAACCGTCCATACCATTCTCGACCGGTGCGCCGCTTGCATCCAGAAGTGCGATGTCCACCGTGATATTCGCCGCGTCCGTGCCGGTGTTTCGTAGCGTAATTTCCGCTTGCAGGTCGGCGCGGTCGAGTGTATCGGCGACTTCGGGGCGAACGAACAGGTCGAAGATTTGCACATCAGGCGCGGCGATTAGCGTCACGTCGCGGAAAATGCCCGACAGCCACCACATATCCTGATCTTCTAAATATGAGCCGTCGCTCCACTTATAAACGCGCACCGCGAGCAGATTTTCCACGCCCGGTTTCACCAGCGCGGTAACGTCGAACTCGGCGGGCATCCGGCTGACCTTCGAGAACCCGACGTACTGCCCGTTCACGAACAGTTCAAACGCGGAATCCACGCCCTCGAAGCGAAGCGTCAGGTTATAATCGCCCCATTCTTCCGGCACGGCAAACGTGTAGCGATACGATCCCGTGGGGTTGTCGGTCGGCACGTGCGGCGGGTCGAGCGGAAACGGGTACTGCACGTTCGTGTAGTGCGGTTTGTCGAAGCCGTTTAACTGCCAGTGTCCGGGAACCGGCATCGTACGCCACGCCCCGTCATCGAACGTTTCGCTCGCAAACCCTTCGGGGGCTTCCAGTGCGGTCGGGGAACCGTAAAACTTCCAGTCGCCGTTCAGGGAAAGTTCGAGCGGCGAAGCGGCGTCGGTGTCATCCGCCACGGTGTCGGAAAAAGCGGTAAATCGGGCGCGGGCGGGCAGGTGTCCGCTCTGAGATAGGGCAGGATTCTGCCAAAAAGGAGTGTCGTTACAGGGTTCGGTCATTATAGTTTCAAGAGATTCGCGCCTCAAGGTCACCAGTTAGGGTGGCGGTTTGTCCGGCGTCAAGCGTCATTGGAACCGTTTTTCCCCGGTACGCCACGTAAAAACGCGCCGCACCGCAATCGGAAAAAATCGTCGCTTCGGTAAGTTCGCCGTTCGCCCACGCGATTCCTACCGCAAGCCCACCCCGCGCCCGTAAGCCGGATACGGAGCCAGTGTGCCAAATGTCTGGCAGTGCGGGAAGCAGGTTTATCGCGCCCACGTGGCTCTGCAGAATCATTTCGATAACGCCCGCCGTGAACGCGAAGTTGCCATCAATCTGGAACGGCGGGTGCGCGTCGAACAGGTTGGCGTACACGCCGCCGCCGCCCATATAGTTGGTGTCGCTCTTGTCCACGAGCGTGAGTAGCCGCTTCACCAATTCGTAAGCGTGATTGCCGTCGCCGAGACGCGCCCACAAACACAGTTTCCAGCCGAGGCTCCAACCAGTTCCGGCGTCGCCACGGATTTCGAGCGACCGACACACGGCGTCGCACAGGGCGGGGTCAGATTCCGCCGAATAAAGCGCGGCGGGATACAAGCCGTACAGGTGCGAAACATGGCGATGATGTTCGTCCTCGTCCTCGAACTCGCGGAACCATTCTAAAAGTTGCCCCCGCGAACCGATTTGTTGAGGAAGCAGTTTCGCCCGCGCCGCCTTTAGTTCGTCGGCGAAAGACGGCTCGGCTTGCAGAATCGCCGCCGCCTCAATGACGTTGCCGAACAAGTCGCGGATAATTTCCATATCCATAGTGGTCGCCACGCTCACGGCGGACAGTTTGCCGGAAGCCGTGCGGAACCGGTGTTCGGGCGACGTACTCGGCGCGGTGACAAGGTAGCCGTCGTGTTCGACCAGCAAGCCGAGGCAAAACCGCGCCGCGCCCGCCATCACCGGGTACGCTTCGCGCAGAAAATCTTCGTTCCCGCCAAACTCGTAATGCTCCCATAAATGCCGACACAGCCACGCGCCTCCGAAGCACCAGTTCGCCCACATCGGTTCGCCCCCGACCGGCGACGATTTGCGCCACAGGTCGGAGTTATGGTGCGCCGTCCAGCCGCTCGCGCCGTAATTGACGCGGGCGGTCTCCGCGCCGGTTATGGCAAGTTCGCGGATAAATCGTAACAATGGCTCGTGGCACTCGGACAGGTTCGCGGTTTCGGCGAGCCAGTAGTTCATTTGTGCGTTGATGTTCAGCGTATAGTTGCTACTCCACGGCGGGCGCAGTTCGGCATTCCAGATGCCTTGTAGGTTCGCGGGCTGGGTTCCGGCGCGACTGGACGCGA
>JACMIU010000693.1 GCA_014380985.1 Armatimonadota bacterium
CCTGCTTGACACAAACATCGTCACCATTTTGTTTCGTATGCAAGAAGCAATGGAGCAGAACACGGTGCTAACCGCGAACATGGCGCAGGTATCGCCGGAGCAAACCGTTATAAGTTCCATCACCGTAGTGGAGCAGATGCAGGGCATGGTTTCTTTGGTGCGGCAATTCGAGAAGATGAACCGCGAACACGAGGCGCACGCGGTCATGCTTAGTGTCTGCCGCTTCCTGAATCGCTTTACTATCATCGAGTTTGACACCGACGCACAAGCGCGTTTCCTGCGGTTTCCTGCCGCCGTGCGGCGTCAGGGTCGGGCGGATTGTCAAATCGCCGCTATCGCTATCGAACGCGATTACACCGTGGTCACGCAGAATGTGCGCCATTTCGCGGCTATACCGGAAGCGCGGTTCGCGGATTGGACGCGCCCCGGTACAGCCTGATGCTCTGCGTCTACCGGAATCGCGGCAACGTGTAATCCTGCGCCGTGGCTCCGTTCACCGAGACCGACACGATGCCCGTGGTCGGCGACTGCGCCGAGAACGTGGCGACGGCGGTAACATTCACGGTTCGGTTGCCGACCGTGACCGGGTAGGTAATCGAACGTGAGCCGGACTGCGGCACGAAGTTGCGGTTTACCGTCGGATTTATCACCAGATTCGCCGGAACCGTGGTGATTGACTTGCCCGTTTCCGCGTCGGTGAACACGCTGGAACCGGTGAGGACGGTGAACAAGCGCGTTTCGCGCTCGGCTACCGTGTCGGAACTTCCCACGCTTCGCCCGACCCCGCCGACCGTGATGTCGTAGGTGCGCGTCGCCGACACCGATTCTCTCGACACTTCAAGGCGCGTCAGGGAAACCGAACCGGTAATGCTACGCCCGTTGATGGTCACGTTTGAGAACGCGAGCGTGCCGGTTTTCTCCACGCGGCTCCGCGTCAGGGTGAACACGCCGGTTATTTCGTTGCCGTTCGGGGTGACGACGGGAGTTGTTCCGTAATCCACGGTTAGCACAAAGCCGGTTTCGGTGCGATCCACGCTGATTTTGGGATACTCTCCTTCCGCACGGGTTACGGAACGCCCGCCCTCGGTCTCGGTCAGGTAGGTGGTCTGCTCCAACGCGGCGTTCACGGTGACGCTTTCCTCATTCGCTTGCGCGACGGCTTCGGTGTCTTCCGCCGAAAGCGGCGTGTCGAGCGGCTCCGATGGCGGCGTAATAACCGTGATCGTGCCGTCGGGATTGACGGTGGGGGCGGGAACGGTGGGCGCGGGAATCGTGCCGGTCGGCGGGTTCGGCACGGGGGCGGTTCCGATGGGCGATGTGGTCTGGGTAGGCGTCGCCGTCGTGGTGTCGCTACCACCGCCGCAACCGGCGGTCAAAAGTGCCGCTCCCGTGACGATGCAAAGTGCCGCAGTGAGCGGGGAGTAAAAAGGCTTCATGGCTGAAAAATCGCTTTCTTGAGTTCGTGGGCGACCCGATTGTCGCCGAACATCGGTGCAGACGCGGCGAATGAGCATAAAGTTCAAACAACCGCGATTCCGTTTTTCTGTCTCTTCGACGCGGGGGACGGGGGAAAGTTCATGCCAACCGAAGATACTACACGAAGAAAGCGAAAAGCGGAAAACTTCGGGCGCGAAAAGTTTCTTTTTCGGAACAGATGTGTTGTATACTGTGTGCAAGAAATCAAACTATTGTTTGCTTTTTACGGAAAGGAAAACAGCCCATGGGAAAACGAGGTCCCGCTCCCGGCGCGAAATACACCCGCCGTGCCACGATTGTCGGCAGTATCACGATTGTAAACAACAGCGAACTGGTCGCCGCCCAGCATTTTTGCGACCATCTGGACGCCCTGCTCACGCAACTCGACCGCGGCGAGTATCCGGCGTTTATGCTCGCGTCGCCGATGCGCGAGAAACTCCGTCTTTCCGCCGAGGCGGTGCATAACAGCGTTATCGGCGGCATCGAACGCTTTTACGACAAGCGATTCGCTACCGGCGGTGAGTGAAACAGGGAAGCGAGACGGGCG
>JACMIU010000694.1 GCA_014380985.1 Armatimonadota bacterium
ATATTTAGCGTCTGATCGTTCAAAGATTGGGGTATCGGTGGAATGGATGTTCTTTCTGGGGTGCTGTCGATGATACGGCTGCTAAGCGCGCTCTCCTTCTGTCCCGAATTGAGTGCACCCTGGGGCATCAAGGTTCCTGCGCAGGGGGACCGTGCCCCTTTCTGGGTACTGTCGCACGGGAGTTGCTATCTTGAGGTGGACGGTAGGAAAACACCGGTACCGCTGGTCGGTGGCGATCTGATAATGTTACCGCACGGCACTGCCCACACCCTGCGCGACCAGCTACAGACTCCGGCCGTTCCGCTGGATCAACTGATGCGGGAGGGTCGTGCGAATGGAGAGACCCAAGCGCTCCGTTACGGCGGCGGTGGCGGGAAGTCAGCACTCGTTTCAGGATATTTCAAGTTCAATAATCGCACTGCGAGCCAGTTGATTGCACCTCTGCCCCCGCTCATTCACATCCATGCGGAGGGTGGTCAGAGTGTTCCTTGGCTGGAGACGATGTTACGGTTTCTCGCATCCGAATCCACCTCAAATGATCCCGGCACACAGATCATCAGGGCGCGGCTCACGGATGTGCTTTTCATTCAAACATTACGGGCGTTCCTCGCCCAGATCGGCGAAGACGAACACACCTGTGAGGAGAAGGGTAGCATATTGCGCGCCCTGACCGATCCTCAAATAGGAAAAGCACTGGCGGTGATTCATCAACAGACCAATCATCCCTGGACGGTGGCGGGACTGGCGGAGCGGGTCAATATGTCGCGGACTGGCTTTGCAGTGCGCTTCAGCAAGTTGGCTGGCGTTACACCACTGGATTACTTGACGAAGTGGCGGATGGAAAAAGCCGGTGACTTATTACTTCAGGGAGAAGAGAGTCTCGATACGATTGCGCATCGGGTCGGCTACGAATCCGGTGCTGCCTTTAGCAAAGCGTTTAAACGCGAGATGGGCATCTTGCCGGGGCTTTACCGTAAGGAACAGGTTGGCTCCATCAATTCAATCCTGCCGCGTTAGACAGGATACTGGCGGTGAACAGAGTTCCCTCCATCCAGACAATCTCCTGTAGCACACAAGGTAGGGTACATTTAATTATCTGTCGTGTTTCTATGTCTATTAGATCACTTTCATAAGTCTGTTACAATAGGTCATACTATATGCTGACCTGCAAAATCAGAAACCGGATCGCTTCAAGCGACTCACCGGCGTGTCGCCGGAAACCTTCGGCGAAATGCTCGCCACAATCACCGCCGCGTGGCGCGACTTCGGGCGACCGACCAAACTGTCACGGCATCATCTTGCAAGGTGCGCTCGTGGGTCCGCTTGTCAAGCGGTTCGGTGCGACGCTAACGTTCGCGCCGGATAGGGCATCGGTCAACACGGGAATCGGCACGGTCGGAACCGGCTTGCCCGCGTTTGTCGCCGAACATATCGCCTCGCGCCTCAACCCGGTCGCCGATTTCTCCGCCGCCCCGCTTCCGCTTCGCGTGGAAGGTGTGCGAATCGAACGCGGCGCGGTGACGATTGCGGGCAGTGTGCCGCCCGGTGCTTTGCAAAAAGCCATCGCGGACGCGCAAAGCGGTTCGCGCTAAAGGCGATATTCGTTCGCTTGCGAACACCGGGCGAAATATGCTATGATCTGCCCCTACACACACCGTCACCGTGTCAGAAAGAAAGAAAACCGTGCCGCCTACCTTGTCGCCGAGCGCAGACCCCGTTTTGTTCCGCGACGCCGCCCGCGAAACGCTCCGGTCGGCGTTCGACAAAATGATGAAAAACGCCGACAACACCCGTGCCGGTCTCGAAAAGCGCGAACCGACACCAAGCGAAGTCGTCGCGTTGCACGATATGCGTGTCGGTTCGCGCAGGCTTCGTGCCGCGCTGTCCGTGTTCGCCCGCGTTTTCACGAAAAGCGATTACCGGGGAATTGAGCAGGAAGTCGCCGCGATTACCGGTGCGCTTTCCGCCGTGCGCGATCTGGACACACAGCGCGAAACGCTTGCCGCTATATCGGCAGGTATGCCGGAAAACGAGGCGTATGGTGTGGAGCGGCTCAGAAAGCGGCTTGCCAAACAGCGCGACCGGGAGCGCGAAACGTTGCTGAAAGCGTTGAGCAAACTCGACAAAAGCCGGTTTGAAAAACGGTTCGCGCAAACCCTCGCCCGTGCCACGGGAAAGGCGCGGTAGGCATATGGCGAAAGCGGTTCCGATACACAAACTCACGAAGCCGGACGCGCCGCTTTTGGCGTCCGCGCCGGTTATCAGGGTGCGCCTCGGCGAAGTGTGGGAATACGCGCCCGCCGTTCTTGACCCGGCGAATGTCACCGAATTGCACGACATGAGAATCGCGGCAAAGCGGCTTCGCTACACGGTGGAACTGTTCGCGCCGGTGCTACCCCAAGCCGAAGTGAAGTCTACGCTCGCACGGATCGCCGACCTGCAGGAGCGGCTCGGCGCAATTCACGACGCCGATGGTTTAATCGCGCTTCTCGCGCAAACCATCGAGCGAGAAGAAGCGCGGGAGCGCAAGAAAGCCCTGCGAAAGAAACCCGAACTGCCGCCGTTCTTCGCCGCCGAAGGGCTGATGCCGCTGATGAAACGCAAGCAAGGGGAGCGCGAAGCACTTTACGAAGGCTTCCGCGCTTGGTGGGTCGCCCTGCCGCCCGAAGCGTTTTGGGCGCAGGTGTCCGCGCTAATTCCGCAAAACGAAAGCGAACCTCCCGAATGACGCCGCCTCCGCCCGCCGAAACACAAATACGCAATAGCCAAATCTGGCTAAGTACGCTTTTGATACTAGCTATCTTCGCGTTGTCGGTAGCAACGCTCGCGTCCGTTGCCGCCATTCGCAACGCGCAACAGTCGCCTCAACAAACAATACGCATACAGCAAGGCAGCGAGTCATCAGCAACGGTGCGGTATAACAAAGATGATCCACTTTTGGCACGGCGCATGATATTCGTCGCCGGCAAGATTGATGAACCTACTTCTGAAACGATCATACGCCACTTGATAACCTTGAACGCGGCGAATCCAAACCGTCCTATTAATCTTGTCATCAATTCAGACGGCGGGCAAAAAACAGGTGCTTTTGCAATTATTGAAGCAATGAAAACTATCAAAGCCCCGGTCAACACATGGGCTACTGGTAACTGTGCGTCAGCAGGGGCGATGGTGTTGGTCGGTGGAACGGGAAAACGGTACGCGACGCCACAGGCAGTGATCTGTGTTCATGTCAACAGTGACCCGGTGACGGAAGACAACAAATGGTCAATTTTCGGCGTTCTAACACCGCAGTTTGAAGCGTTGTGGCGCACACGCGCAAAACTGCCGGAAGAATGGTATCCGTTGCAGGGCGAAGAGCGTTGGTACAACATGACGGCAAAGCAAGCACTGCAATATCGAATCGTGGACGAAATCCGCTATTTGCCATTGAATTGACGACAGAAACTATTATTGATTGAGCGAAAGTTGTAGTACAAAGTAGCCGCATGATGAGCGATTCCGCGCCGCCTTCCGACGCTTTCCCTTCCGCTTCACCGGTGGTCGAACTCTGGTACGCCCCGCTTCCGCCGCCCTTGTCGCAGTTCGCGTGGCATCACTGGTTCGTGGTGCGCGAAGGCGACCGCGCCGACCGCTGGGAGGTGTGGCAAACGAGAAACGCGGGCGGCGAAAGCCGTGGTCACGTGGTCAAAAACCTGATGGCTCCCGACCGCCCGGTCGGGGGCGGCGACTCCGTGTGCCTGTTCACATGGCGCGGCGACGACGCCGAATCGCTCGTTCGTGCTCTGCGCCGGGCGTGGGAAAATTACCCGTTCCAGAACGTCTATCGGGCGTTTCCCGGTCCGAACTCAAACACGTTCGTTGCGTGGATTCTGCGCCGCGCCGGGCTTGGGGGCGACGCCGCGCTTTTGCTGAAACGCCAAGCCATCGGGCGCGGTTGGTGGCTCGGCTGAAGTGTTGCTGTCCGACACGAGCGTGGTACAATAGCCGCGTGCTGAGGAGCGTTGCATCCGACGTTAGAATACGTCGGTCAGGCTCAGCAAAGAAACCGCGCTCACCGAGTCACCGAAAGCCATCCGCTTTTCGGTTACCCGGTGGGCGTTTTTATTTTCGACCTTTATTTTAGAACGAGGAGTTTGTTTACTATGACCGTTTCCGAAAAGACCGCGTTATCCACACCAGCAACGATGATTACCGATTTTGAAGTCGCCGACCTGTCGCTTGCCGCGTGGGGACGCAAGGAAATCGCTATCGCCGAAACCGAAATGCCCGGATTGATGAGCATCCGCGCCGAATATGCTGCCGCAAAACCGCTCGCGGGCGCACGAATCACCGGGTCGCTCCACATGACGATTCAAACCGCCGTGTTGATCGAAACCCTGCGCGAATTAGGCGCGGAAGTGCGCTGGGCGAGTTGCAACATTTACTCGACGCAGGATCACGCCGCCGCCGCGATTGCCGACGGCGGAACGCCCGTGTTCGCTAAAAAAGGCGAGTCGCTCGAAGAATACTGGGACTATACGCACCGGATTTTCGAGTGGCAGGACGGTGGCTACACGAACATGATTCTGGATGACGGCGGCGACGCCACGCTTCTTTTGCACCTCGGCGCGAAGGCGGAAACCGACCTGTCCGTTCTCGATAATCCCGGTTCGGAAGAAGAAACGATTTTGTACGCCAGCATCAAGGCGAAACTCAAGACCGACTCGACGTGGTACTCGGTGCGTCTCGCGGCGATTCAGGGCGTGACCGAGGAAACCACGACCGGCGTCCATCGTCTGATGGAAATGGGCAAACGCGGTGACCTGCATATTCGCGCCTTTAACGTCAACGATTCGGTGACGAAATCGAAGTTCGACAACCTGTACGGTTGCCGCGAGTCTTTGGTGGACGGTATCAAACGCGCCACCGATGTGATGATTGCCGGAAAAGTCGCGGTAGTTTGTGGCTACGGCGATGTGGGCAAAGGCTCCGCACAAGCGTTGCGTGCGCTGTCCGCGCAGGTCTGGGTCACGGAAGTGGATCCGATTTGCGCCCTGCAAGCCGCGATGGAAGGCTACCGCGTCGTCACCGTGGAATACGCGGCAAGCCAAGCCGATATTTTCGTGACCACCACCGGCAACAAGAACGTCATCACCCGCGCCCACATGGATAAGATGAAAGACCAAGCGATTGTCTGTAACATCGGTCACTTCGATAACGAAATTGATGTCGCCGGGCTGTCCGATTTGACGTGGGACGAGATCAAGCCGCAGGTAGATCACGTGATTTTCCCCGATGGCAAACGCATTATCCTGCTCGCCAAAGGTCGGCTTGTGAACCTCGGTTGCGGCACGGGACACCCGTCGTATGTAATGAGTTCGTCGTTCGCCAACCAAGTGTTAGCGCAGATGGAACTGTGGACGAACCCCGACAAGTACGAGGTCGGGCAGGTTTACGTTCTGCCGAAGCACTTGGACGAGAAAGTGGCGCGGTTGCAACTGTCGAAACTCGGCGCGATGCTGACCGAGCTAACTCCGGAGCAAGCCGCGTATATCGGCGTCACGCAAGAAGGTCCATACAAGTCGGACACCTACCGCTATTAAGCGAGCGCGAAAATGCCCCCGGCAACCGTTGTTGCCGGGGGCGTTTTTGTACAAGCCAGTCATCTTTTCCAAATGTTCGGGATACCGCTCGCCTTACACCGTGCTTTGCCACCACCGGCGGAATCACTTTTTCAAAGCGGGCGTGACCGCGCCCGCGTCGAGTCGCGGAACGCCGTCCATCGCCGCAAGCGTCATGATGCGCGGCTTCACCATCGCCGTCCATGCCTTGTAGCCCTCGGCGTTCAGGTGTAGCCCATCCTCACGTAGCCATTCGGGGCGCGGTTTCCCATCCGCATTCAGTAATTCATCGTGCGAGTTAATAAAGTTCAGTTTTTTCGCGGGGGTCGCGGTTTCAAATACGAACCGCTGAATCAGGTAGTTCGTCTCCATGACGTTGCCCTCGTTTTTCCAGCGCAACGTGGTCGGGCTGATAGCAAGGTAAACGATGCGCGTGTTTGGCAGCACGGCGTGTATCTTCGCCACAAGGTTTTTGTAGTCCTGAAGCACCTGTTGCGGGGTTTTCTTGCCCGACGCCAGATCGTTCGTGCCGCCGAAGAAAACAATCATTTTCGGCTTGTAGGGAAAAATAGTTCGGTCGGCGTAGCGGTGGCTGTCCTGCACCCACGACCCGCCAAACCCGCGATTGATCACCGGAAGTTCGGAAAAGTCCTGCGTGAGCGTCTCCCACAATCGAATGCTCGAACTGCCCGTGAATAGCACCGCGCCGGTCGGAGGCATCTTTTGCTTGTCGGCTTGCGCGAAAGCGTTAATCTCCGAGGCATGGGGGGCGTCGGACGGCACGGGGGGCAGGGCGGACGCGGCGGTTTGCGCCCGAACCGGCGCGACGCAGAAGCCGGGCGTCAACGCGCCAAAGATTCCAGCGTTTATTAACAAGGCGTGAACGAATCGCATTTGTGGTTTCATGGGCTGATTTTACCTCCTTCGCGGAGTATACTATGCATAAAGGAGTGGTCATTTATCATGCGATTTTTTCGCTGTGTTTCGGTGTGCGCCGCCGCGCTTGGTGCGGTCGCGTTTGCCGCCCCGCCCGTGCCGGTGTTCAGCGCGTCCGCGAAGCCTGACCCCGTGGATCTTGCCGAATACCGAATGGGCGACTCGTTTGAGGCGATCTACCCGCCCACGGTTCGGGCATCGTCGAGCCTTGCGGCTTCGGGCGCGAACCGCTATTCGGCAAAAATGCTGACCGATGGCGACGTGCGAACGGCATGGGTAGAAGGGGCGCGGGGAAGCGGCACGGGTGAGTGGATTGAGTGGACGTTTGACCGCACCGACGAAAAGCCCGGCGACGGGCGCGAAACCGCGGTAGCCGTGACGGATCTGTACCTGTTCAACGGCTACCGCAAGGGGGACTCGGCGTGGCGCAACAACGGGCGCGTTCGCAGTTTCGACCTTTACATTGGGGGCAAGGGCGGCAAGAAAATCGCCGCACTCAAGTTACTCGACACCAAGCAGTATCAGTCGGTCGCTATTCCGCGCACGGTGCTGACGCCCGGCAAGAAAACCGTGCTTCGCCTTGTTGTCACCGGCGCGTATCGCGGTTCCGGCAGGGCGACCGACACCGCCGTATCGGAAGCCGAATGGATCGGCGAGGGCGTTTTCTAAATGCCCCGTTTGTTAAACGTCGCCGCCGAAATCGCCCCCGCCAAAGTCCTCGCCCCCACCGAAGTCGGAACTGGCGTCGTTCGCCGCGTAATCGCTTCCCGCGTCAGCTGCACCGGGGTCGCCATACGGGTCTTGCGGGTCTTGCGCCGCCGAACCCGCATCGTTTTGCGCGTAGTCGCCCGCACCGTTACCGGCGGTGTCGCCCGCCATGTCGGGGTTCGATTCGTAGAAGTTATTCGTCACGTCCGGCTGGTCGAAGAACGAGTGCGCGATGCTCGAACCGATGAACGAACCGGCGATGCTGGTCAGAAGCCCCCCGGCAAGCATTCCGCCCATGCCCATTCCCATACCGCCGCCCATCATTCCACCACCCATGCCGCCCCCGCCGCCGAACGTGCGCTCCAAAACGCCCGGTTGCCGCACTTCGGCGCGGGTCGCCGCTTGTGCCATACTTTGCGGATCGTCGCGCAAATTGCCCCGCTCGGCTTCCGGCGTTACGTCCGCCAGTTGCTGAAGCGCGAGGCGGCGTTGCTCCGGCGTCAGTTTTGCGAACGCTTCGGTGTGCGCCTGTTCTAATGTTTCGGGGGGCGCGGTTTGTAGCATATAGCGGTAACGGGCGACGGCTTGCTCGTCCGCAGAGGGGGCGGTTCCCCCGGCTTGGCGGGTTTGCCCGGTTTGCCCGGGCGGGGCGTATTGCACCGGCGGTGCTTGTACGGGTTGTTGTTTCGGGCGACCTAAAAGTGTGTCAATAATACTCATGATTCGGCAAAACTCCTGTGATTTGGTTTACGCTTTTGTTTTGCCCCGAAACGATGCAGTTTAATCCGCAAGGAGCACGGCGAAAAAAGGAGGGACGAAAACTTTCCCCTGCCCGTGCTCACGATTTCGCTGTAGAATAGCCGTATGACGCCCGACGCATTGCAAGCCGACTTCGCCCGCCTTTTCGGTCACGCCGACTTTCGCCCCGGTCAGCGCGATATTGTCGAGGGCGTTTTAGCCGGGCGCGATACCCTTGCCATTCTTCCCACGGGCGGCGGCAAGTCGGTGACGTACCAGTTTCCGGCGATGCTGAACGCGGGCGCGACGCTGATTCTGTCGCCGCTAATCGCGCTGATGAAAGACCAAGTGGGGAACCTGCCCCCTGCCGTCGCCGAGCGCACGACGCTGATTAACTCGACTTTGGAGCCTTCCGAGGTGGGGCGACGACTCGCGCAGGTGAAAGCCGGACGCCTGAAACTCGTTTACGCCGCGCCGGAGCGATTGCGCCACCCGGCATTTTTGCACGCCCTGCGCGAAGCGAATATCTCAATGGTCGTGATTGACGAGGCGCACTGCATTTCGCAGTGGGGACACGATTTTCGCCCCGACTACCGCGCCGTGGGAAAAGCCATCGCCGCGCTGAATCCGCGCACCGTGCTTGCCGTGACCGCGACCGCGACGCCCGAAGTCGCCCGCGACATCGAAAAAGAGGTCGGACGTCCCCTCCACCGCGTCACGCAGTCTACGTTCCGAAACAACCTGCGCCTGACCTGCCGTAAGGTAGCGAACGAGGACGAAAAGCGCACCTTCACATTAGATTATTGCCGCGATACGCCGGGCGCGGGGTTGGTTTACGCCACGTCGCGGGACAAGTGCGAGGAACTGGCGAAGATGCTCAAACGCTACGGAGTTGCCGCCGGGTTTTATCACGCGGGGCTGCCGCCCGACGAACGCGCCGCCGCGCAAGACCGCTTCATGAACGGTGAGTACCGCGTGATGGCGGCAACCGTGGCGTTCGGGATGGGCGTGGACAAAGCCGACATACGGTTTCTGGTGCATTACCACCCCTCACGCACCCTCGAAAACTACTACCAAGAGGCGGGACGCGCCGGGCGCGACGGACAACCGAGCGAGTGCGTGCTACTGCATTCCACGCCCGACGCCTCGAACGCGCTCCGCCGGGTACGCGAGGACACGCTCGAAATGA
>JACMIU010000695.1 GCA_014380985.1 Armatimonadota bacterium
ACGCTCGGCTTTGACCGGGGGCGCAAGGGCGCGTACTACGCCGAAGCGGGGATCGCCGAATACTGGATCGTAAACATACCGGAGCGGCAGGTGGAAGTTTACCGCAACCCCCACGCCGACCCCGCCGCCGAATGGGGATTCGTCTACGACGCCCCGGTTATCGCCCGCATCGGCGATACCGTTTCTCCGCTTGCTACGCAACAGGTTACCGCCCCGAACGCCACTATTGCCGTCGCCGACTTGCTACCCGCCGCCGACTAATCTACCCAGCGCACCTTTTCGTGAAGCGGGCGGCGTTCCCCGTTCGGCGCGGGGTTTGCCGGAAACCCCAGCACGAAGAACCCCAGCAACCGCCCGTGCGGTTCGGTCAGCCCCACGAACCGCGCCACGCCGGGGTCACGGAACACGCCTTTCGACAGCCACATTCCGGCTAAACCCTCGGCGCAAGCGACCAGATGCAGGTTTTGCACCGCGCAAGCGACCGCCATTTGCTCCTCTTCCACGGTCATCTTCATTGCGCCGCTTGCATCCGTCGCCGGCTGCATTCCGATGGAAATCCAGACCGGAACGTTGTGTGTCCGCTCGCGCTGGGCGTCGAACGACGACTGTTTGAAATCGCCGTCCGCTTCGGCATCGCGCCGGTAGGCTTCCGCGAACGCTTCCCCAAGCGCGATTCGCGCCGCGCCGGTGTACACCACAAACCGCCACGGTTCCGTTTCGCCGTGCGACGGAGCCCAATCCGCCGCGTCCAACGCTTGCGCGATTAGTGCTTGCGGCACGGAGTCAGGGCGAAGGCGGGCGACGCCCCGGCTACGGCGGTTTTTGATTGCGGCAAGCAACGTTTCCACCGCGTTCGTGTTTGTCTCGTTTTCCATTTTTGCCTTCCGCTACTTCGGGAACTGCGCCGGGTCGAAACGCGCCGTCCATTTTTTGTCTGGCTGAAACTCGAACACCAGCGTTCCCTTCCGGTCGGCGGGCGCGATAGCGGACAAATCCACTACCTGCGACTGGTCGGCGACGCCCGACTTGTAGCCCCAGATTACCGTGACCTGCGCCGGGTACGGCAAAGCGCCGAGCGACATATAGGCGTTCGTTCCGCTCGCAAACCGCCCCGCCCCCGGTTGCTGAACTTGATAGCCTCCGCGTGTCGCGGCAAACCCGTTCGTGGTCATCTCGTAAGCGTCCATGCCGCTTTTGTTCAAAAACGCGAACTCGCCGGGAAACTCGCTTGCCTTTTTTCCGGCGACGCACCCGGCGACGGTCAGTGCCAGTGCCGACACCCCCGCGACAATCCAGCCGATAGATTTCATACCGCGATTGTACCCGGTGCGCGGCAAACGCAAGCCGTGCCGGAGAATGACTCTCCGGCACGGCTTGCGTTTCCTTTTCCCTCGACTCGCTACTGAATCGGAGCGGTAATCTCGCCACTCGCAACAAATGCGCCGGTGGTCGGTAAACCGGCGATATAGTTGCCCGGCGTCATCGTCATATTGCTGACGCGCACAGTGATCGAAGTCGCGGTGCGAGCGACCACGGTCACGGTTCCGCCGCTTCCGTTGTACAACCGCCCCGCCGGACTGACGCCGGTGTTGTTCTCGAACTGATAAAACTGCACCCCGCAGTTGAGCGTCCCGCCCGGCGAGTACGTTGCGCCAACGATGGGCGCGAGGTCGAAAAACTGCACCACGAATCGGCGCGAGCGGTTCGGGTCGGTGCTACCCGCAACCGAACTGTTGGCGAGAATTGTCAGCGATTGGAACGCGGTTCCCGCACCGTAGGCGTACGCTTGGAGCAACGTTTGATTCGCCGAGGTGAACGCCGACGTGTCCACGTTCTGCACGCCGTCAACCGCCGAGAACGTGATATTGAGCGGCGTTCCGCTTGGCGAGGCGAGCGGCGACGGGTTCACCGTGGGCGATGGGCTTACCACAGGGGAAGGCGCGGGAGTCGTGCCGCCGCCGGGACTTGCAAACGAGCTGGTGTAGACTTGTGTACCCGCCGTAAGCGAGAACAAGCCGCCGTCGCCGCCCGGTGTCGGCAGGTTTCCGCTATACGAGAACGGTTGCCCACCGATGTTGCCAGTCATTTGAAACGCGCCCGTAGTCGGGTTAACCGTGCCGGAAATCGCGTAGGTTCCCGCCACGAAACTAAACGCCGTGGCTTGCCGCGTTCCCCGCGTAGTGGCGGAACCACTAACGGCGGTAGCCGTGCCGCCCGAAACGGTAAGCGTTCCGGTAGCGATTCCGTTCGGGGCGACTACGATATTCGTTGTGGCGGTAGCCCCGTTCAGCAGGGAAATTGCGTCGTTGTACGTTCCGGCGTAGCGCGACGCGCCCGGCGTGGTGACAACGGGGCTTAAGCCGAGCAGGTCGGAATCGTTGTTATCGTCCCCGCCGCAACCAGCAAGGAGGGCGAGCGAGGCGAGGGACGCGGCAAGCGCGGCGACGCGGGTCATAGGAATACGATACATGGTTTTTGTTGGTAGCCTTTCTGGACTATAGAGTAAGACATGGCGATATTCACGCCGTTTCGGTAGATTCGTTTCGGGATTCGCTGCGACGCAAGACCGCCATCGAAAGCACGACTATCGGTGGCACACAAAGTGCGAACGTGGACGCTTCCGGCACGACGACCGGCGCGGAGAACGAAATGCCGTTCACGCCCTGCGACGCACCTTGCGCCACGGTTTGGTTTTGCACGAAGTAGCGGCTCACGACCGCATTGCCGTCCGCGAGGGTGCCGCGTAAATCGTACATCGTGCCGGTGAACTGATTGACATACTGGTCGGTAAGGGTGAAGGCACGGGCGTTCGTGAGCGAAAATCCGGTTCCGAAAAAGTTGTATTCGCCGTAGCGACCACCCGCCGACCCAAATGAGCAGATGAGCGAGTTGTTAAACACGCCGCCCGATACGTTGAAAACGCCCGCGTTGAACGCATGAAGCCGTCCATGATTGCCCCCGACGATATTGATGTTGCTACCGGTTTGCCCGCTCAGGTTCGACACGCTCATCATCTGCGCGGCAAAGTTGCCACCGTAGATATTCAGCGTTCCGCCCCGGTCAACCCCGCTCGAAACAGGCACGGGTGATCCGCTTTGCGAAGAGGGCGTAGTCGAATAGCGAAATGTGCCGTCGTAAATATCCGCCACCGCCGCGTTTTGCACCCCGACCGCGTTGAAGGTTCCGGCGCGAATTGTCAGGCGGCTGTCGCCTGTCGCGCTCATCCCTTTGTTGAACGTGCCACCCACCACCTCGCCGACCGCGTTTTCGGTCAGCCCGAAGCCGTTTTGAAACGTGCCGCCCGTGACGGTGATCCGGCTACGGTCGTTCGCACTGGTGACGTAGCCGATACTGCTGTTGCCGGTCGTGCCGCCACTCACGGTGAACTGCGCGTCGTCGAATAACTGGAAGCCTTGCACCATGCCACCGGTCATATTCACCCGGCTGGTGGAACGGGCGATCATGCCAAGTGCGTTCGCCGGGGCGACAATATCCACGTTCACGCCCGGCACAAGTGCGGCGTTCGCGGCAGTGATACCGATGTTTATGGTTCCGGCGGTCGTGGTGTTGAACGGGTTGCCGCTTGCCACGGTGCGGTCGGACGTGATGTAGGTTTGCTGGGCGTGACTTGCCGAGATGGTCACAAGCGTGAGGGCGGCTATTAGGAGAATACGGGTTTCGATGGGATGCGTCATGGGTTTCAGCCTTTTCTGTAAGAAGCCGGGGGACGCGCCACGCTCGATTGTGGGCGTGGCTTTCCGACTAACACACGCATCGTACCAACCCATCGTAACAGCATCGTTACAGGCGAATCAGGCGCGGGTTCCCCGCGCCGCCGAAGTTTCTGCCGACAAGAATCGCCCCATCGAAACGACATGGAAAAAGCATTGCTCCGGTAGCGAATTATTTTGGAGAATTACGCAAACGTGGGTTTCAACCCACGTTTTCATGATGCACCGAAATCGCCCCTGCTACCCGCGCTGACTGCGCCGGTACACGCCCGGCGGAACCCCGACGCGCTCCTTGAACTGCCGCGCAAAAAACGCCACCG
>JACMIU010000696.1 GCA_014380985.1 Armatimonadota bacterium
ATCGCGGCGAGAATCGCTATAATGGCGATCACGACAAGCAACTCAATCAGGGTAAAACCCTTGCTGATCGGTGTGCCGGTGGCACGGGTTGACTTCGGTGTTGATAAGGTCATTTTTCTTCTCCTACATTGGGTTTCAGTTCGGTTATTGCGTCGGCTCAGCCCGACGCGGCTCGTCTACAAAAACGTTTTCCTAATTCTTTGTACGCACATTCTACCGCAAAAGTTGGGATTAGGATGAGTCCCGCTTCAAAAATGTCGGCGATAAAATTATTTGTTGCCGCGCTATGGTCGGATCGGCAATACGGTTCTGCAGAAACTGTGTCGCTATCCGGCACATTTCCGGTATCGGTAGGCTAATCGTGGAAAGCGTCGTTTCCAGATACTGCGTCTCCTCGATGTCGTCGCACCCGACAAGGGCGATGTCTTCGGGGACGCGCTGCCCGCAATCGTGCGCGGCGCGGTATGCCGCGATAGCAATATCGTCGCTCAAGCAAAACAAGGCGTCCGCGCCCGCGTTCCCCGCCAAATAATCGCGCACGGTCTCGCGGCAAGCGGTTCGCGTCAGGTCTACCCAAACGACTTCGGACGGTAGTCCGGCTTGCGTCATCACTTCGCAGTAGGCACGATACCGCACTTCGTTTTCGCCGTCCCGCGCATGATGCGACACAAACACGATGCGTTTGCGCCCGGTGGCGACTAAATGCTGCATCGCCGCGACCGCGCCGGGGTAAACATCTATTCCGACAAAATCGGTGCGCTCGGTGTACTGAACCCCCATGCTGACCAACGGAAGCGCGTACGGCTCGTACTCCAAGTACGACTCGACCACTTCGCCCCAGTCATGCACCAGCAAGCCGTCGGCGGCGGTGAACAGGCTCGCCGGGGAAACGCTCGCCGAACGAATATGGTAGACAACCGTTTCGTAGCCCGTGCCTTCGATTTCGCGGGTCACGTGTTGCATCGTTCGCACGTAGTACGGTCGGAACAGGTCGCCCATCCAGAGCGAAATCAAGCCGGTTTTGCCCGTTGCCAAAGTTCGCGCCGCCCGGTTCGGACGATAGCGCATTTGCCGCGCCGCCTCGATCACCCGTGAGCGGGTTTGCTCGGAGATATAGTCCGCACCCTGTCCCGAAAGCACCCGCGACACGGTGGTATGCGAGACATTAAGCGACCGCGCCAGATCGCGCAGGGTCGGGCGGCTTGCGGTCGGTTCGCTGATAGCGGGTAAACGGCTTGTTTTCATGGCGGCTTCGCCTATCAATTCATTGCAACCGGTGGACTGCAACCGGTAAACCAAGAACATTTTACAACCGGTTCGTTTATTTTGTCAAGAGGGTTTGTTGTTTTTTTTGCAAACGGCTATACTGCAAGCCAAAGGAACCGTTGTTCATGTCTACCGATTCATCCCCGACCAAGCGAATTACCGAAATCGTTTGCGCCATGCTGATTGTCGCAGCGACCTACGCCTTGCTTCGCCCGGTACTGGTGGAGGCAAGCGGCGACCGGGTACGCCAGTGCGCCGAGAATCAACGTGCGCTGTATATCGCGTTAAACGTGTACGGCTACGATTACGACGCCATCTTGCCGCCTGCGTCGGTTTGGAACAACCGTGTTGCTTTCGCTACCGAACTCGGCTTGTACGGCGTAACGTCGGCACAGTTACGTTGCCCGGCGACTCGTGGCGGGGCATACCGCAACAACCCCGATGTCGCCGGACGGTATCCCGGCAACTTCGACGCGGACACAACGATTTTACTGGAAGATACCCAGCCACACGCGGACGGTAAGCGCAACACGACTTTCGCTGACGGGCGCATCGAGAACAATGGCGTCGAGCAACATTTGCCGAACGTGGAAACCGCTTGCCTCAACCGGCAATATGGTCTCGCCACTGCTCTCGCGCAGTATGCGCAGGATTACGACGAAATATATCCGAACCAGAGTACCGATGCCGGGATTCGCGCCGGGCTAATGCCGTATGTTCAAAGCAGTCGCGGCTTCGATTGCCCGGCAACCGGCACACCGTATTTTATCGGGCAATTCTTTCGCGGGCGAAGCGATGCGGATATTACGCCGAAAGAGCGTGCGACTTTGGAAACGTTCGCCGACGCACGAACGCACCGTTCCGGCAATATCACGCGCAGTTACTTGGGCGAAGCCACAGTGCAAACGGGCCCGCGTGGCACGACCACGCCCGCCTCGAATCCGCCGCAAGCCCCGACCGAAATATCGCGTCAAAAGTTGCGATCACTCGGCTCCGCTATGTCGCAATACGCTTCCGTGAATAATGGACTTCTGCCGCCGATGGACGATTTGCCTACGCTTCGCGCCGCCCTCGCGCCCTACGTCTTTAGTTACGACCCGTCGGTTTTCGATCCGTTCGACGCGCCGGGAGCCGTGCCGTTCGTGCTGAATCCCGCCCTCGGCAACACGCCGCTCAGCAGTTACGAGAATCCGGCGAGCGTGATTTGGGTACGCGATGTGAACCGGTATCGCGGGCGGCTTATCAGCGTCGGCTACTTAGACGGGCATCAAGGAACGATTACGCCGTAGGGCAAGAAGGGGAAGCGCGAACGCGAGCAGGGGCAGTGCCGGGCTTTCCGGCACGGCAACGGTTTCGGCGACCCGCACGGTGTCCACGCCGATGTAATCGCCGTTCGCGGCGATTCTGCCCGCGTCGGTGACGAAGTAGCGATACGCGTTTCGCCCGGTCGTGAGCGGCGCGAACGCGGGCAAAACCGCTTCGTAGCGCGTCCAACCGTTCGGGTAGCCGGACACTTCGAGCGCGGGGTTTACCGACAGTAGCACCGCGCCGAAGTCGCCGACCGATTCCGCGCCCGTGCCGACATTCGCGCTGTCGCCGTTTGTGGAAACCCGCACTTCTAAGCGGTCGGGGAACGCGGGCGTGTCCACGGTGCGCGTCCAAAACGAAAGCGTCGGTGATCCGGCTAAATCGAGCGGGGGAGTTAGGAGCCAGTTGCTGATGGTTTCGCTCTCGTCGCCCCCAGTGGAATCCGAGCCAACGCCGACATACGCATCGGGAACGCCCGCCTGTGATTCAAAAACGCCGTCCAAGCCCTGCGTCCAGACCACGGCGGCGTTCGCGGCGGAACTTGCGGCGAGTAGCAAAAGGGCGGAATGTAAAACGGGTGACGGTTTCATGAATAATTTCCTGACCGGTTTGATTGTAGGCGACGTAGCG
>JACMIU010000697.1 GCA_014380985.1 Armatimonadota bacterium
GTTTGGACGGGCGAGCAGTTTCCGGTCAAGGCGTTCCGGGACAAAACCGGGATGCCCACCGTGCCGTTCAAACCTTTAGGGGGAACACGCTACCTAAATGCGGCGGTCTGGCCCCGCGAACTACAGTCCGAGGAAAACTTTACGCGCAAGGGTTCGATGGTCAACTGGGACAAATACCCCGAATACGAGGAAGGCGATTTTTTCGGCTTCAAGGATTTCGCGCTTTGCGAGTGTAGTGGCGGCGACAAAACCGAGGATGCCGATGCCGAACCGGGTGGCGATGCTTGTGCCGCGGACGATCCCGCGTTCGTGCCCTCCAACGCTTTGAAAGTTCTCACCGAAGTTTACAAATACTGGATCGCGCTTGCCGATTTGGACGGGTTCCGCATTGATACAGTGAAGCACATGGGGCCCGCTCCGGCGTGTTGGTTTGCACGCGAGATTCGTGCGTTCACCGAAAGTATCGGGAAGCGCAACTTTTTTCTGGTCGGAGAGATCGCCGGGGGACGCGCCCACGCGCACTGGATGCTCGGACAGAGTGGCTTAGATGCCGCGCTCGGTATTGACGAAATCCCGGAAACGATGCGCGGCGTGGTGCGCGGCGAAAAATCGCCGTGCGAATACTTCCAAATGTTCATGAACTCGAAGCGGGAGCAACAACGAACCGATGACCCGAACTGGTGGCGCAACCGGGTGGTGACGTTTTTCGACGACCACGATCAGGTCGGGCGATCCACCAAAGGGCGATTCGCGGCGGTGTGGGGCGGCGACACGAAGAACGCGACCGCCGGGCTGATTCGTGCGCTGGCGTTCAACCTGTTCACCCTCGGCATTCCCTGCATTTACTACGGTACGGAGCAGGGCTTTGACGGTCACGCGCAAGACCCCGGCGCGGGCGACCGGTATCTGCGCGAGGCGATGCACGGTGCAGCGTTCGGCTCGTTCGGCTCGCAAGGGGCGCACTTTTTCAACGAGAGCGCGGCGATTTACGGGGAGCTCTCGAAACTGCTCGCCTTGCGAAAATGCTACAGTGCGCTTCGGCGCGGGCGGCAGTATCTGCGCCCTATCTCGGTTGATGGCGAAACGTTCTACGAGCCGGAGCGAATCGGCGAACCGTACCGGGGGGTTGTCGCTTGGTCGCGGCTTCTGGATTCGGACGAGTTTGTTTGCGCGTTCAACACCGACGAGGCAAAGTCGCAGACGGTTTGGGTAACGCTCGATCCGCACAAGCACACGCCGGGCGTGGGCGACCTGCGCTATTTGTACAGCACCGACGCGGAGCAAATCGGCGACACGACCGACGCACCGACAGACGTGAACGGCGCGGCGGTTTGCGTCACGGTTCCGGCGGGCGGCTTTGTCCTGCTCCGGTAGGGCTTGGGGAAGGCGCGGGGGACGGTAGCGACGCGACAAGTGCTTTTAGTCGGTCGTGCTTCTCTTTTGCCGCGCCGTTCTCCGGCGCGAGTTGGGCGGCGATTCGGGATTCGCGCAGGGCGTCGGGCAGTTCGTTTGTCGCCTCGTATACCGTGGCTAAGTGCGTGTGAATCGCAAAACTATCGGGGGCGAGGTCGGCGGCTTCGCGCAATCGTCGCCGCGCTCCGGCAAGGTCGTTCAGTTTTGCGTCGCCGCGCTTAAACAACGCCCAGCCGAACGCATCAAGAAACACCGGTTCGTCGGGGCGTTTCTCCACGGCGTCACGGGTAAGACGAACGGCGTCCGCGAAGTCGGCGGGCGAACTTCCCCGATTGGCGAGGGCATAACCGAGGCGGCTACCGGTCGCCGGGTCGGGACTTAACCGGTAGGCTTCGCGGAACGCTTGCAACGCCTTCGGGTAATCGGCGGCATATTCGTCGAAATAGCGGGCGGTGTTACCGGCGCGTTCGGCGGCGGCTAATTTTTCCTTTTGCCCGACGATGCCGTCGAACCCGGCGACGATGGCGTTTGCCGCTTCCCGCGCCCGCGTGTTCGCATCGTTTTCGCGCCGGGTGTCGCTCGCCAGTTTCGCCGACCGCGCCACCGTTGCCCACAAAAGCGGGTTGCTCGAAACGCGCCTATCCTTGGTGAGCGGATCGAGCAGACGCAGGGCATCTTGCGGGCGTCCTTGTTCGTTCAGTCGTTCAGCGACCGCGATATAGCCGGTGTCGCTAAACGCGCCGGTTGCGGAATCGGTCAGCAGGGTTACGGCGCGACTTAGCACCGTGTCCCCCGCCTGTGTGTCGCCCCGGTTATACGCCGATACCGCATCCTCGACCGCACGGGTGGCGAGAATGGCGCGGTCGCTTTTGGGAATCAGGGAAGCGTTCGGGGCGCAACCGGTTAAAGCCGGAGCAACGATGCAAAGGGCGCAAAACAACCGCACATAAAATAATGACAACATAACGGAAACCGTTCTATAATACACGATAACGGCGCGGGTATCTCCTTTCCACAACGGAAACGGGAGCGGCGCGAGAAAGGAAACGTTTATGACCGAAAACGAAATGCCGGATACCATCACCGTATCGGCGAGCGCGAACGAGGAGATTGAGGCAACGAGTGCCGATATTGCCGTCACGATGCGCGGATCGTCATTCATCAGTGGCAACGCCGCGCTGACGAAGGCGCGGGAAGTTGCCGCGTTAGTTGCCGCGCTAAAAGAAATCGGTATCACGGAAGCGAATATCGAACTGCGCGGCGTTCACGCGGAAGTTTCCACTGGCGCACTCGGCAACAAATCCTCGTCCGCCGTGTATTCGCTCCGCGTCGTAAAAACGCCGCTCGACAAAGTTGCCGACGCGGTGGGCGCGATTACGTCGCAAAAAACGGCGGAACTCGGTGGCATCGCGTGGCAGTTCGGCGACAAACACGCGGCGAACCTGCGCGTTCTGGAGACAGCGTTGACGCGGGCAAAAGCGAAGGCGGAACTCGCGGCGCGAACGCTTGGCGTTCAAATCGTCGGAGTGCGAACGCTGACCGAGACGTTTAGCGACGACCGACCGGTTTTGATGCAGGCTCCCGCTCCGCGTGGCGGGGCGGAAATGGCACGATTACGTGCCGTCAGTTCCGAGGAACTGGGCTTGGAAGTCACGCATCGTGAAACCGTATCGGCAAGCGTCACCGTGCATTTTCGCGTCGGTGGCGTAGCGGCGGGGTAGAGTATCGTTATGCCACGCCAACCGATTCTCGACCCGCGCTATTTTCGCCTTGATGATTTACTACGCCGCCCGCTCGCATCCGGCGATACGCTCGGCTCCGGGGGCGGCGATTTGTCGGCAAGTACGGTTTCCGGTTGGGGCTTTTCCGGCGCGGCAATTTTTCGCGGCGTAGAGGTTCCCGCGCCGATGACGATTTCCGTGTGGGTGGAGGGTGCGCCGGTGTTTCCGGCAGAAGGCGTGTATCGCCCGTCGCACGTCACGGTGAACGCGCAGGACGCCGATACCGGCTTGCAGGTGTCGGAAGACAAGTTCGTCGGAGCGGACGATTGTCTGGTCAGCGTGGTGTCGCTACGGAACCCCGGCGAATGGAGTATCGAGGTCGAAACACGAACGCAATGGGGAATCGCCAAAGGCGAACATGGGGGCGAAACCGGCGCACCGTTCTATGTGTCGCGGTTCGCGCCACCCGCGCCGGATAGGCGGATAACGCTTCCGGCAGGCGGGCGCGTCCGGCTTGTATTTGTGCTGGCGTTCGCGGCGGATGACCGGTTCGCCCGCGTCCCCGGCGACACTGCGCGAAGCCATGCGGAAGGCTACGCCCGCGACAACGCGGCGGTGGTCGCGCACGTGCAGGGCTTCGATGCGTGGGCGACGCGGCACGTAACGCGCTTCGACTCACCCGACCCGTGGGCGACGCGGGCATGGTTCCACGACGTTTTTTTGCGCCGCAAGTTCCCCACCCGCGTACCTGTCGCCGTGCCGGATGCGCTGCAAACGCGGGCAGGTTTTGTGGAGGAAGCGCGAAGCCGGTTCGCGGGCGGCGATTTCGACGCCCCTACCGACGCGCCCGCGCCGTTTCTGCCCGATGTTTTCGTGCGGCAGGTGCTGGGGCTGTCCGTGAGCGGGGACGCGCTTTCGCTGTCCCCCGCGCCCGACCTGTCCGACTGGCACTACTTCGCCGTAGAAAACTACGAACACGACGGGCGACGCTTCACGTTCGTTTGGGACGATCCCGAAACGCCGGGTGATGCATTCGACGACGGCGACAAAGGCTTCACGGTGTACGACGGCGACGCGGTGATTCACCGGCAGTCCGACCTGTCGGCATTCACCGCGCCGCTTGCCGCCCCGTCGCCACTGGGAGACGACGAGGACGATTAGCCGAAACGCGAAGCCTTACTTGTCGAGAACGGCGGCGGTTCCGGTCGGTAGTTTTGCGCCCCCGGCGAGCAAGTCCCGAATCTCGCCGAGCAAAATCTCTTCCGTGGTCGGGGCAGGGGCGGCGGTCGGAGCGGGGTCGGGTTCGCGTCGCAGGTTGTTAATCGCTTTTACCATCACAAAAACAGCAAAAGCAAGAATCAAGAACTGAAGCGCGGTATTGAAGAAGGAGCCAAAACCAAGTACCGGCGCACCGGCTGCCTTCGCTGCCGCGAGCGATTTATAGGCTTCCCCGTCAAGACTGACGAACTTACTGGTCAAATCTTGTGAGATGCCACCTGTGGCTTTGCTAACCAAGAAACCGACCGGCGGCATAATCAAATCGTCGGTTAAGGACGTGACAATCTTGCCGAACGACGCACCGATAATCGCGCCGACCGCCAAATCAATCGCGTTGCCCTTGATGGCAAACTCTTTGAACTCATCAATCAGTCCCATTTGCTTATGTCTTTCTACTTTGCACGAGGTTCGCCCGGTTTGTAGCCGGAACGGTTGCCGCAAGTATACAGAAAACACGAAAATAAATCAAAACCGCGATTACGGGCGCAGTTGCCGTCGTATCAGAATCGTTACCACAATCGTAAGAAGAAAGCAGAGGACGCCAAGAAGCGTTGAGAGAAATACCAAAAAACGCGGGTCGGTTTCCGTGATCACATCGTTGACCCGGTTACGACCGGGCGCGTGTCCGTCGAAGGCATCCCAAAGCATTGCTCCTTGCGCGGGCGATAAACCGTTCAGCGGCAGGTGCGCGATGGTTGCCGTGCCACCGGGCTTGTCGCTCTCATACGACCGGAAAATGATGACCGCCCAGCGCAGACCCCGCTCCCACTGGGTTTCCAAACAGTCGCTCCACGGTACAACAAGCGTTTTTTCGCCGCGTCGCCATTCGGTGATGACGTTTTCCATCGTGTGCGCGAGAACGGCGATCACGACGGAAGCGACTACCAGCCAGCGCAGAAGTGTGCCCCAAATATACCCTTGCGGCAAAAATAGTTTATCTACCGCGAACAAGAATCCCAGCACGATATACGCGGCGCAACCGGCTTTTTTGAGCCAGCCGACCGGTTTCACGCCGACACCGGAGAACGTTAAACCGTTGGCGTCGAAAACAACCTCGCCCTTGCGAAAGCGCGACCGTCCGCCAACAATAGTGTTCGGCGCGTAGATAACCGGCTTGTAGGTTCGCAGTTTTGTGGCATCGGCGGGAACGTTTCCGGCAATCCTGCGCCACGGGTTTTGCGGCGCGGCGGGCGGCACGGGTGGGAGCGGCGGCGTTTTTTCCCACCCCCACCGGAACACGGGGATTTGCTTTTCCCGCGCCCGCGCCGCGTCAAGCCGCGCTTGCATCAGCACAGGAAGCGGGGCGTCGTCCGCGTTCCCCGCCACACCGTCTACTCCGGCGACCATTGGAACGCCGCCGTCAGCAAATCGCCTTTTCGCGCCTGTAAATCGGCGTATACCTGCGGCGCGTCGGTTGGCGCGAACGGTTGCCCCAACACCCCTTGCAGGTTGAGTTTGCCGCGCCTCAGTAAATCCAGAACGTCGCGTAAATCCTGCGGGCGCGTGTCGCGGGAAAACAGCACGGTCAGTTCGCGGTGGAACGCCGGGATATACGGAAACGCCACCGATTCAGGGTAAGAGCCCTGCACCAGATAGCGGGCAGGAACCTCCGGCGTATCGTCCCTGCCTGTTTCGCGGGCGATGAGTGCCGCTTGATTCGCCGCGCCGTCAAAGCCCGTCGCGTCTACCACAATATCCGCACCGTTAGGCAGGACGGCGCGTACCGCTTTGGCGATGGAATCGGGTGCGGCGACAACCGCCTCGATTCCGGCACGGCGTAGGGCGTCGGCGCGGGCGGGCAACGTGTCCACCCCGATCACCCGCGCCCCGGAAACGGCGTGAACCCGCGCCGCGAGATGCCCGACCGTGCCTAAGCCGATCACGGCAACCGTTTCCCACGGGAGCGGGCGGCTCATTTTCGCGCCGCGCAAACAAATAGCGGCGAGTTTCGTCAGCACCGCCGTGTGAAGCGAAA
>JACMIU010000698.1 GCA_014380985.1 Armatimonadota bacterium
AATGGCGATGTGTACTTCGAGGTCTCTAAAGATGTGCAATACGGCAAGCTGAGCAACCGCACGGTCGAGAACATGCAGGGCGAAGGGGGCGGCATGGCCGCACGCAAGCGTTCGCCTGGCGACTTCGCATTGTGGAAGAGCGCCAAGCCTGGCGAACCAAGTTGGGATAGCTCTTGGGGTCCTGGCCGACCTGGTTGGCATATCGAATGCTCGGCGATGAGCATGAAGTACCTCGGCGAAACGTTCGATATTCACTGCGGCGGTAATGACCATATCCCGGTTCACCACACCAACGAAATCGCGCAATCGGAATGCGCGACCGGGAAGCAATTTGTCAAATACTGGATGCACACGGCGTTTCTGATTTTAGCGTCGGGCAAAATGAGCAAATCGAAAGGCGGCTTCCTGACGGTGCAAACGCTCACGGATTCGGGCTACGACCCGCTTGCCTACCGCTTTTTATGCCTTCAGGCGCATTACCGGTCGGAACTCACGCTCGCTTGGGAGTGGGACGACGACAAGCCCGGAACCGGACGCGCCGAATCCTTAGACGCGGCGAAAACGGCACTCACCCGACTGTACGAGAAAATCGCCCGTACTACCGACGAGCCGCTTCACGCCACCGACGCTTACGAAACCGCCTATGCTGAGGTGTTAGCCGCGCTGAACGACGATTTGAACGTGCCGAAAGCGTTGGCGACTTTGCAAACGTATGCGTCGCCGCGCCTTTGGAAAGCCTTCGACGTTGTGCTTGGCTTGGACATCGAACGCCGCGCTGTGCCACCGGCGGAAGAAATCGCCCCCTCCGAAGTTCTTGCGCTACTCGAAGCGCGGCAAACGGCGCGGAAAGCCAAGAACTTCGCTGAATCCGATGCTCTGCGCGACCGAATCGCCGCCCTCGGCTACGAAGTCGCCGATACACCGGGCGGCGCAACCGTGAAGCGCAAAGCGTAGTCCTCACAACCGGTTATCGCAAACGGCGTTTGCGATAACCGGTTGTGAGAGCTACTTCGCCGCCTTGAACACGTCCTCGTTCGACGACGCGGCGATATACCGGTATGCCGCCTGACCGCCGCGAATCATTTCCGCCCGCGCTTCGGCGTCAGTGATTTTGTTTACTTCGGCGAGATACGGCGCGTAGCCGTCGGCGTCGCGGTAGTAAGAAAGCGGCACAGGAAGCGTTTCGCCGATTTTTTCGCCAATCATCTTACCGCCGTTCGTGATTCCACCAAAATAGACGTGCTGAACACCGAGCGCGAAGTACGGCGATTTTTTCTCGCTTGCGCGGATTTCCTGCAAAAACGCCTGCGTGGTCGGTCGCGCCTGCGCTTCGGTGGGCCAGCCGGAACCCATACTCACTAAGTCGGCAAACAGGAGCGTCAGCACCTTTTTTTGCTCCGCGCCATACGGCACGAATAGCGACGGGCTTGCGCCAATCAGAACCCGGTGCGTTTCGTTGTGAACAAGAGCGCGTTGTTGCAGATGGACGATTAACTGTTCCTTTGTCAGTTTGCCATCAAAAACGGTGACGTTGAACGCCGCGCCGCTCACGGTTTCGTGAAAACTACCGAACGACGAACGCAGGGTTTTCGTAAACGGGGTCTCCGGTGTCACGCCCTCCATCGGAAACGCGAGCGTTGTCCAGCGGTGAACGGCGGCGTACTTTTTGCCCGCGTTCGTGCCGGATTTCTTATCCGCAAGCATCGCCCGCACTCCCACCAACCCGGCGGGAACGCTTTCCGGCAGAGCGATTCGCGCTTCTCCGGCAACGTCGGTTCGCACCGAAACCGGAGTTTCGGTGCCGGGAAATTGCACCCAAACTTCGTTGTTCGGCGAACGCCAGCCACCCTGTTCTACCGTCACCACCAGTTCTTTGCCGTCGCGCCGCGCCCGTATTTCGTCGGTATCTTTGGTGTCGGTTCCGGCGGCGGCAAGGCTTGCCGCGCCTTTCGCGTGGTAGACGAGCAGATAAACCTCGCCCTCACGATCGCGCACTCCGACCACGCTATCCACGTAGGCGACCTGCTCGCCGACAGGAAGCGTGGAGAACCTTGCACCGTCAAGCACCCCACCTACTGACAATTTCTTACCATCACCGGAGAGTGGCTCGATTCCGGCAACATATTTCTCGAACTGCGGGTTCGGTGCTTCGGCGACATTTTCCAGAAGCGCGAAGCGCACCCGGTTGTTTTCCACGGTTGCCCAAAGAAAGTGCGCGTGTGCCGCACCGGACGTTAATGCGAATGCGGCAATGGTTGCCGCCAGTGTTTGTAGAGTAAATCTTGTTTTCATGTGTTCGTTTGTTTTCTACGGATTGGTTTTTCGCGCCCGCCATAGGTTCGGATCGCGCAGAGCATTCACCGGTAATGATTTTACATGACCGTCCACGAAAAGGGTACTCACGGTTCCGTGATGGCGCGGCGCGATACGCCCGAACGTTTCGCGGTCAATTGTTGTCGGTGCGGTTTTCGCCCAAACCTGTGGCGGACGCACTACAAAGTAGCCCCATGTCAGTTTTGTTGGTGAGCCTATCGGCGACGAAACGCTGTCCGCCATTGCCACGGTTTGCGATGCAGACTCAACTCCCGCCATCGGTAAACCGGCGACGAGATTGGTCGCGGTGCTTGCGATTGTCACTCCGTGCGTGACAGGAAGCATCACGTGTGCCGTGCCGGTAGACGGCGTGACGGCACACTCCGCACCGGGCGTATCAAATGCATCGGGGCAGACGGCGGACGGCGACAGGTAGGCGTAGTTGTAGCCATAACTCGCGTACAAACCGTAGTAGTAATCGTTCGTGCCGGGCGGTGTTCCCACGGGGTCACTGACGCAATCGGCATAGGTCAGCGTCCCGGCAACCGGCAGGTCGTAGTTCGCGGACGGGCAGGTGACGAACGAACGTTGCTTGATATACGGCGCGAGCAGTTGGGGCCAGCGCAGACCGTCCAACTGCGTAGTCATCAAGGTTTCGTCGTAGTCTTGCCCATACATGGAAAGCGACAAGCCGAGTTGTTTCAAGTTCGATAAACACGCGGTTTGTCGCGCTTTTTCCCGCGCCTGTGCGAACACGGGAAACAATATCGCGGCAAGAATGGCGATTATCGCTATTACCATCAAAAGTTCGATCAAGGTGAAGCCGCGCCGGACGTTTCGCGGCGGGGCATGTCGTTTATACTGCATAAGTTCTTCTGCCTTTCTTTTTAAGCGGGTCAGGTGTATTAGGTGCGGAACGGGTTCCAGCCTTTCCGCACCGCCTGAGAAGTTCGATTTAGAGTTTGATTGGGTCGGCTTTGCCATTAAAGTAGCCGTTGTCGGGTGTACCATCGTTGTTGAAATCGTCCAAGCGACTTCGCTTCATGGCTTTCGCGTGACCGT
>JACMIU010000699.1 GCA_014380985.1 Armatimonadota bacterium
GACATCCCAAGCGGATACGGTGCAAGCACCGGGGTATTGAACCCTCCCGCTTTCAGCGAATAACACCGGTGCGGCATTCAGCGCGTTCAAGATCCAATACGACATCGTGCGCTTCACCGTCGCCAGCACCGCCAACGGACCTCAAGAGTTACCCGGCTACCAACTCTTCTTCAGCCTCGATGGCACGACGTTCACCAACGTTGCTTCGTTGAACCCTACCCTCGCGGGACCGACCGGGGTGATTGTGCCGAATACCGTGGGCGTTACCACGGTGGTGTCGAACGACATTGTTTTGAACGGTACGGTTGCCAACGGATCAAACTTAATTCTGCGCTTTGTGGATGATAACGCAGATCAATCCTCGCCGGATCAAATCATCGGCTTGAACAACGTGGTTATCACCGTGCCGGAAACCTCGTCGCTCCTGCTCGCCGCAAATGGGCGCGTTCGGTACGCTCGGCGTAATCGTTGCCCGCCGCCGCAAATAGAGCCGTTCGTTGGCTCGTGAAGCCGCGCCCGCGATTTTCGTGGGCGCGGTTTTTGCGTTTTCGTTCCCTTGTCACCTTGCGGGAAGTTTGCGCGTTTGTTACAATGCAACTGGCTTCAAGAATCGGTTCCCGTTTTTTCGTGCTACCCTCGCGCCGTGGTTGCCGCGACTCGCACGTTTTGTTTGAACCGCTTGCAAAATGCCCGAACAGGAAATTACTCGATGACGATTCCCGCCGCGCCAAAAACGCGCCGCGCTTTTTATACGGTTCTAACGACGGCACTGGCATTGGTCGTTACGCTTTTGCCAATGGCGTCCCGCGCCGCCGTGGACGCCGCGCTTGCCGCGAAGTACCGCGCTATCGCCGCCACGGTAGACGCCGCCGCGATGCAAAAAACCGTGCGCGAACTATCGTCGCACGGCTCCCGCGTGGTTGGCTATCCCGGCGAACGCTTCGCCGCCGATTACGTGAAGTCCGAGTTTGACACCATTTTCGGCGCGGGCAATGTCAAGACCGAAACTTTCACCGCCACCGTGCCGATGGACAAGGGCGCGAGTTTGAACGTCGGCGGCAAGCGCGTTCCCCTCTCGTGCGTGTGGCCCAACCTTGTTCGCACCTCGCAAACCCCGCCCGGAGGAATCACCGGCAACCTGATTTATGCCGGTAATGGTTCGCTTTCCGCCTTGAACGGCAAAGACGTGGACGGTTCGATTGTGCTGGTGGATTTTAACTCCGGTCTGGAGTGGATGAACGCGCCGCGCCTCGGTGCGAAGGCGATTATCTTCATCGAACCCGACCGCACCCAGCGCGGCGAAGCCGAAGCCAAGTTTGTTTCGATTCCGGTTGCCGTGCCGCGCTACTATGTCAAGCGCGGCGACGCGGCGGGGCTTCTCGCTCTTGTCGCCGGTTCGCGCAAAACGCAGGCGACACTCAACGCCTCGATGCCGTGGGAGAACGTGCAGGCGAGAAACTTCGTTGGCATCCTCCCCGGCAAGTCGAAAGATCCCAAAATCGCCAAACAGATTATCGTGGTGCAAGCATACTACGACGGTATGTCGGTCGTGCCGTCGCTTGCCCCGGCGGCGGAATCGGCGTCCTCGATTGCGGGACTTCTGCAAACAGCGCGAACTTTTAAGCAACTCGGCTCGGAACGTACCATCTGGTTTGTCGCTACGTCGGGTCACTTCCTCGGACTTCAAGGGGTGCGCGAGTATGTGGACAAACATATTGACGATTGGGAAGTGCCGGGACCGTTCGCCAAACTGTTCGGCGGAGAGAAGGAGCCGAAGGAACCGATTTACCTGTGGGCGGGCTTGGACTGGGCATCGCAGACACGGGGCGTCGGCATTTTCTACAAGGGTTGGTTTTACAATGTGCGCGAGGATACGCAAAACCTGTTCTCCGA
>JACMIU010000700.1 GCA_014380985.1 Armatimonadota bacterium
GCAATATTCGGACGCCGCCGCGAACTATTTTAACACGCTTCGCAAAGGCGGGGTTCGCATTGGCACACCGGACTTGCGAATCGCCTCTATCGCCCTTGCGACCGAAGCCGTGGTACTAACGCGCAACCGGAAAGACTTCTCCAAAGTTCCCGGCTTGCTAATCGAGGATTGGACGCTCGACGTTTCCTAAATGCCGCTCAACGCGATTCTTATGAACCCGCCCCTACTTCCAACCGCCTTCGCTCGCCTGTCGCCGAATCCCGCCGAAAGCCTCGCGGCGCGTTTGCGCGAACGGATGCACACCCCGCCGCGCTTTTACCATACGGTGACGCACATCGAAGCGGTCGTCGCGTGCGTTTGGGAGTGGACACACGGCGAGCCTTCCGCGCCGCTCCTTGCCGCCGCGCTGTACCACGACGCCGTGTACGACGCCCGGCGCACCGATAACGAAGCGTTAAGCGCGACCTTCTGCCGCGACGAATGGGCAAGCGTAGGCGCGAACCCGGCGGACATTGCGGAAGCCGAACGCTTGATTTTGGCGACGGCGCACGGTTCCGCCGCGCCGCAAACCCCCGACGAAACGCTTCTTCTGGACGCCGACCTGTACGTTTTGGGCGGATCGCCCGGTGAGTACGCCGACTATGTGCACGGGGTTCGCGCCGAGTACGCCCACGTTCCCGAACCCGCTTGGGTTGCGGGGCGCGGGCGGGTGCTTACGACGTTCCTATCGCGCCCGCGCATCTTTCTCGGCGATTGGCACGGCGTTAGCGAGCGCGAAGCCGCTGCCCGCGTCAACCTGCAAGCCGAACACGAAACGCTGGCAGGATTCGCCCCCGCGAAAACCGAATAAACCCCGCGACTATGGCGGCAACTTACGAAATTATCGCGGCGCAGCTGCTTCGTATCAACACGCGCAACCACGCGGCGTGGAACGATTGGGGCGCGGGGCTGTGCAACGAGGCGTTGACCCTGCCAAATGATGTCGCCGAACCGATGCTCGCCGACGCCGCCCGTAAGTTCGCCGTGGCTTGCGACCTTTCGCCGCGAAACGTGCTGTATTGGTCGAACTTCGGTATCGCCCTGTATCAGCAAGGCTTGCGCTCGCCGGATGCGTCCGCGCTTCCTTTGTTCCGGGAGGCGGGCGAGGCGCATGAGCGGGCGGTTCGCCTGTCGCCGCGCCGGTACAACTCGTGGAACGAAGCGGGCATTTGCCTACTCGAACAGGCGAAGCGCACGGAGCGCGACCGGTGCGAACCGCTTTACCACGCGGCGTATGTCCGGTTTGCCGTTGCCACCGACCTACAACCGCAGACCGTGCTGGCTTGGAGCAACTGGGGCGTGGCACTGCTGAACCATGCTGGGCGCGTGAGTAACGCCGATTCGCCGCGCCTTGCGATGGAAGCGGCGACAAAGTTTGAGCGCGTCGCTCACCTCATCCCCGATAATAGCGAACCGTTCAACAATCGGGCGGCGGCACTAATGGATGTCGTGAAATACGTGCCAAGCGCACTGGGCGTGGACGCATGGCTTGCCGATGCTCACGCCGCGTTAACCGTGGCGATTTCGCTGTCGCCGGACACCGTGCTGTATTGGCGCAACCGGGCGTGGGTGTTGATGTTGCAAGCGCGGCGACTACCGATGGACAAGCGCGATGCCATTCTCGCCGACGCCGACGCGCAGTGTGCAATCGCGCACCGGCTTGCCCCCGAAGATTATGTACCGCTGATGTACTGGGGCAACGCTTGCGGGGAACGGGCGCGATACGCCGAAGACGCCGCTATTGCCGTCGCTCATGCACAGGAAGCCGTAGCAAAGTTTGAAGCCGCGCTCAAAATCGAGCCGAACGACGCGCAGACGTGGGTAAACTGGGGAATCGTCTTGAACGGCAGGGCATACGATGAACCGGAACGCCGCGCCGAACTTTTCGTGGAAGCAAACGAAAAGTTTACCGTCGCCGAGCGGTTCGACGTCGGAAACGCGCACCTGTTGGCTTCGTGGGCATACACCAACGTCGGCTCGTCGCGGCTACAAACCGGCGAAGACGCGGAACGTCTCCTCGCGCAAGCCGAGGAGAGAGCAACGGAAGCCCTGCGCTGTCAACCCGGTTCGCCCGACGCGCATGTCGTGCTTAGCGAAGTGTGTATCCGCCGCGCCGACCGCGACCCCGACCGCCGCGCCGCCCTATTCGCCGAAGCCACCTCTCACGCGAACAGAGCGGACGCCCTTCGCCCCGGCGTCGCCGCCTACAACCGCGCCTGTATTGCCGCGCTGACCGGCGATGAAGCCGGGTGCGAACGCTACCTGCGCGAAGCCGTCGCGGGCAACCGTGTGTCCAACCGTCGCCGCGTCCGTGCCGACGAAGACCTTGCCTCCGTGCGGAACGCGCCGTGGTTCCACGAACTTTTCGGCACGGATTAGCGGTATACTCGGATAACATCATGGCAAAACAAACGCGAACCGAAGACGCTCAAATGGAGCTGGTTGACCACTTAGGCGAACTGCGAACGCGGCTTTTCCGCGCCGCGCTGTACTTAGTCGCCGGGATGATTGTCGCCTACAACCTGTACGAGCCGATTTACAATATCTTCGCCGCGCCCCTGCAACCGATTTTGGGCAAGTTCGATTCGAGCATGGTGTTTACCAATGTCGCCGACCCGTTTCTGCTCAAGATGCAGGTCGCGTTTATCGCCGGAATGACGTTCGCGTTTCCGTTTATCACGATGGAAATCTGGGGCTTCGTCGAACCCGCGCTAACGCCCGAAGAGCGCAAGCCGGTCGTGTTCCTCGCGCCGTTCTCGGTGCTACTGTTTTTGTCGGGAATCGCCACGGCGTATGCGTCGCTTCCCGCGTGTTACGGCTGGATGTCCTCTTTCATCGGCGAAGCGGGCAACACGATTTTGTATCAGGAGCCGAAAACGTATATCCTGCTCACGGCGAAAATCATGCTCGGATTCGGTATCGCGTTTGAACTGCCGGTGCTACTGCTGTTTTTGGCGCGAATCGGGGTGATCAACGCCGAACTGATGACCAAATACTGGCGTCACGCGACGGTCGGTATCTTTATCGCCGCCGCGACGCTCACGCCGTCGAACGATCCGCTAACGATGCTGATGATGGCGATTCCGATGGCAGGGCTTTACATCCTGTCTATCGGGCTGGTGCGGGCGTTCGAGCCGCGTGAGGGAAAATCCGACCCGTCCATCGGGGCGTTAATCGCGGTATCGCTCGCGCCGGTGGCGATTTTGGGCGCGGCGTCGTTCTGGCTATGGCGCACCCATGCGTTCGATATTTCCGCCACGAAAAACGAATCGGTGAAGCAGGTGCAAAAGGAAATGGCGACCACCAAAGCGCAAACCGCGAAATCGCTGGCGGAACTCGCGGCGCAGAACGCCAAGATTCTAGAGCGCATGGAAGCCTACGAGAAAGAGAACGCCGAACTCAAGGCGCGAATCGAGGAACTCACGCCGACCGTGCCGCTCCCTGACCCGACGCCGAACCCGTTTATTGACCCGCCAAAGAACCTCGAAGGCGGCGCACCGACCCCGTGACCATCAAGAACGTGGTAACGGCGTTTCCCGAGGGCGCGTACACGGCAGACGTTCACGTTGCGGACGGACGATTCGCGTCCGAAGCGTCGGGCGAGAGCGTGGACGCTTCCGGCCTGACGTTACTCCCCGGCTTCATTGATATTCACATCCACGGCGGCGGCGGTGCGGACACGATGGATGCGACGCCCGAAGCCTTGCGAACGATTTGCCGCACGCACGCCGCGCACGGCACAACCGGGCTTCTGCTGACCACCATCACGCAAAGCCGCGACGCCCTCACGGCGGCACTCGCGGCGGCGCGAAACGCCTACGACGCCGGAAACGATTTTTGCCCGGACGGCGCGACCGTTTTAGGTATTCACCTCGAAGGTCCGTACATTTCCCCGAAACGTCCGGGAGCGCAACCGGCGCAGTACGTCCGCCCCTACGACGCAGGCGAGTTTGCCGAATGGCTCGAAGTCGCCGGAGACGCACTAAAAGTCATCACGCTCGCGCCGGAGGAACCGGGAGCGGACAAACTAATGCGCGTGTGCCGGGAGCACGGCATTGTCGTGTCGTTCGGGCATACCGACGCCACTGCCGATCAGATACGCGCCGCCCTCGACATTTGCGGCGCGGCGCACGTCACGCACCTGTTTAACGCCATGCCACCTCTGCACCACCGCGCCCCCGGCGTGGTCGGCGTCGCCCTGACCGACCATCGTATCGTTCCCGAACTGATTTGCGACGGGCATCACCTCGCGCCGGAAATCGTGCGTCTCGCGCGCGCCGCAAAGCCCCACGGCGCGATTTTGATCACCGACGCCATGCGCGGCGCGGGCGCACCCGAAGGCGTTTACGACCTCGGCGGTCACGCGGTCACGGTGGCGAACGGCAAGGCACTGCTCGCCGATGGCACGCTCGCCGGGTCGGTGCTAACGATGGTGCAAGCCGTGCGAAACGTGCGCGGCTGGATTCATCACGGGTGGCGCGACCTTGTTTACCTGTCGTCCGCGAACGCCGCCGCCGCGCTAAACCTGCCGGGCAAAGGACGTATCGAACCCGGCGCAGACGCCGACTTCGTGCTACTGGACGAGGAAACGCTCGCGGTACACGCCACGTACATCGGCGGGCGGTGCGTGTACGGACGTTTCACGACAGCGCGGCTTTAGCGAGCAGGAACGCCAGCGTCACCTCTTCGGGCGTGCTTTCTCCCTCGTGTGCGGCGCGGCGTCGCCCCAACGCCCCCAGTACATCGGCGGATTGCCGTGCGCGGTTTGCAATCGGCGCGGTGTGAAGCGCGGAAAGGCGACCGAGCGCGACCACCGCCCCGCCAAAGTCGCCGTTTGTGTAGGCGGTTTCGGCTTCGCCAATCGTCGGCTCGTCGGTCGGATGCCCGGTTTTTCGCAGGGCGCGGCGCGTTTCGGTGGCGAGTCTCGCTACCGCCTGATCCCGCGCCACATCGGTTAGCCCCAGATACGGGTAGAAAACGTCCTCGTCCAAGCCCATTTCGGCGACGGCGGCAAGGGTTTGTTTGTGCGCCAAGCCATAACTTTCGGCGCGATCCAGCACCGACAGAATCGCGGCGGTGCGCGACTCGTGCAGGGTTGCCGCGCTGTCCGCGCCGTCCCCGCCGAAGCGCGACAGGGCGAACGCAAGGCGCGACGCAACCGCCGCGTCGGTTTCCGCAGATAAACGTGCCATGACGGACAGGGCGATTTCCGGCGACGCGCCGGTTTTCGCCACATCGCGCAGGGCGCGGGCGGCGGCAAATCGTATACCTCGCGGCACACCGTGGGCGAGAAGCGGTAGCAATGTTTCGGCGGCGGCGCGGTTTTCGGCGGCGGAAAGTCGGGGGGCAAGCGCGGATAGCGCGGCGCA
>JACMIU010000701.1 GCA_014380985.1 Armatimonadota bacterium
CCGCGCCGCGATCGCCGACGCCGGACTAATGGACGACGGCTTTTTCATGTACTCAGAAGAAACCGAATGGTGTCACCGCTTCGCCGCGCACGGTTGGCAAACGCGCCTTGTGCCAAGCGTCACCGTGACACATCTCGGCGGGGCATCGAGCAATCAGGTCAAGGAGGAGACGCGGCGGCGAATGTACGTTTCTATCGTGCGCCTGTACCGGATTATGTACGGCAAGTTCGGCGGCTTCTTCCCGTCGGCGGTGGCATGGGGGCGGTTCGTTGGCTATCGGGCGCGGCGGTTCGCGCAGAGCAAGGGGTTAGGGCGGGCGAGTAGCAAGCCTTAGGACAAGGGGGGCAAGACCCCGGCACGGTATAATGGCGGCACATGAACGCCCCGCCCCGCCGCTATCCGCTCGCCCCCGCGCTTTTCGCGCTCGGCGTTTTGCTTCTCGCGTCCGCGATTCTTGCGTGGTCAATCGGCGACGTGGTAATCGCGCCCGCCACGGTGATTCGCGTCGCGCTACACGCGGTTGCGCCGGGTTTCGTTTCCGGCGCGGACGAGTCTACCACGGCGATTCTGCTGGAACTGCGACTGCCGCGCATCGTGCTTGCCGCCCTCACCGGAGCCGCCCTCGCGGTTGCCGGAACCGCGCTACAGGGCTTGACCGGGAACCCGCTCGCCGACCCGTACACCGTGGGCGTGTCGTCGGGAGCGTCGGTGGGGGCAAGCGCGGCGGTTCTACTCGGCATCTCCGGGGCATGGCACGGCTTCGGCGGTTCCGCGCTGGCGTTCGCCACCGCCCTGCTGACGATGGGGTTGGTGTTCGCCGTGTCGCGGGTCGGCGGGCGCGTTCACACGGCGGGCTTTTTGCTCGCCGGAATCGTTGTCGGCTCGTTCTTGTGGTCAATCACGACGCTTCTGATGTCGCTCGCGCACCAAGATCAGGCGGCGATTCTGCGCTTTCTGCTCGGACGTTTCAGCGAGGCGACATGGGGACAGGTAGCCCTCCTCGCTCCCGTCACGCTCGCCGCGATTGCCGCCTTTACGCTTTCGGGTCGCGGTCTGGACTCGTTCGCGTTCGGCGAGGAAACGGCGCGGTCGGTCGGCGTCAATACGGAAGCGTTCAAGGCGGGCGTCCTTGCCCTGTCCGCTCTACTGACCGCCGCGTCAGTGGCGTTCGCGGGGATTATTGGCTTTGTCGGACTGCTCGCCCCGCATATCGCCCGCGCACTGGTCGGTTCGCCGCACCGGGGGCTTGTGGGCGCATCGGCACTGGTCGGCGCGATTTTATGCGTACTGTCCGATCTGGTCGCCCGCACGGTGATGCCCGGCGTGGAACTGCCGGTCGGCGTCGTCACCGCGCTTCTCGGCGCACCGTTTTTCGCCGGGCTATTGCGTCGGCAAATCGGCACGTGATAGAATAGTCCCAATCGGGGTGCGGTAGCCAAGTGGTAAGGCAAGGGCCTGCAAAGCCTTTATGCAGCGGTTCGAATCCGCTTCGCACCTTTCGCGTTTTCCCCGGTGCTGTACCCAAGGGGCTAAGGGGCAGGTCTGCAAAACCTTTACCGGTGGTTCGAGTCCACCCGGCACCTTCCGTCCTAACGCTAACCTCCCACCCGGTCGGTGACAAAATTACGGAGCGTCGCCTCCATCTTGCCCGATTCCACTAAAAAAGCGTCGTGACCATACGCCGATTCCATGCAGAAATAGCGCACATCGCCGCCTGCTCCCATCAGCAAATCGCGCACCCGCTCCATCTGCTCCGGCGGAAACAAGTCGTCCGAGGAGATAGAGACTAAAAGCGTCGGCGCGGTGATCCGGCGAACGGCGGAAGCCATATCGGTAAACCCACGCGAAATATCGTGCAAATCCACCGCCTTCGTCATGTAGAGGTAACTGTTCGCGTCGAAGCGTTTCACCAGTGCCGCGCCTTCGTCGTGCAGGTAGCGTTCCACGTCAAAGCGGGCGTGAAGATCATGCTCCAGAGCCGATTCTTCCACCGCCGACTTGCGCCCGAACATCTCCTCCAAAATGTGATCGTTGAGATAGGTCACCGTGCCGACCATACGGGCGAGAGCCAGCCCGCCGTCGGGCTTGTTTTCTTTGTCGTAGTAGTTGCCTTTTTGAAAATGCGGATCGAGCAGAATAGCGCGGCGGGCGATTTCATTGAACGCAATAGCCCGCGCCGAAACGCGCCCCGATGTCGCAATCGGCACAATCGCCCCCACGCGGTCGGGATACAAAACGCCCCATTCCAACGCTTGCATTCCGCCCATCGAGCCACCCGCGACCAGCGCGAGATTCGTGACGCCCCACAATTCGCGCAGTACCCGCTCCTGCACCCGCACCATGTCCCGAATCGTCACAATCGGAAACGATAAGCCATACGGTTTGCCGGTGACGGGGTTCATGCTCGCGGGTCCCGTGGTTCCCCGGCAACCGCCGAGCGAGTTCATGCACACGACGAAAAACCGGTCGGTGTCGAACACTTTGCCCGCGCCGATAAAGTTGTCCCAAAAGCCGACCGTGCGGTTCGATTCGGCGTACTTGCCCGCCGCGTGAGACGATCCGGTAATGCCGTGCGTGACCAACACGCAGTTGTCCCGCGCCGCATTCAGCACACCGTAGGTTTCGTAGGCGATTTCGATACGCGGCAGGGTTTGTTTGTTTTCCAGCACAAACGGCGCGTCGTCCGACCCGAACGCATACGCCTGTTTCGTCACTAGTCCGGTGTAAAGGACACCCGTCAAATCGCCCATTCGTTCTCACCGTTCACACCGAGTGCGGACACTTCGACGCCCTGCTCCTGCGCCCACGCCAGCCCCGCGTTAATATCCTCGCGTTCGCCGGTAAAATCCACCACCGTATAGCCGCCGGTTTCAGGGGAAATCGCGGCATAACGAATCGAAAACTTCAGCCGGAAATGGTGCGACAAATGCCAGATAACCGGCTCCTTGATTCGAACGAGCGGGAAGTTGAGTTGCACACGCACGGTTTCGCTCCATTGGTTCATGCTTTGTAGTATACCCTGTAGGGATTAGGGATTAGGGGCGGGGTTGATTTGGTGGGCAGGTAAACAAACCCCGCCCCTAATCCCTAATCCCTACACTTTGTGCTATACTTGCCGCGTCAGGAAAACCTTATGCTAAAACGTCCCCTCATTCTACTGCCCGCGCTTGCCGTCGCCACGTTCGGCGCACTCGCCTATTCGGTCGCCCGGCGTCCCGCGCAAACAGTGACGCCGCGCACCGACAAAAACCTATTAGTCACCGGCAAGGCGATTACCCCGGTTGGCGACCATGCCGGCGTCGGCTCGTTCCCGTTCCGCATGGCGACCGCGCCGGGCGGAAAGTTCGCCGTGGTGAGCGACATGGGCGGGCGGGCGTTCGCGTCGGCGGTGGAAATCGCCACCGGGAAAATCACCGGGCAGGTGCGCTTTATCGCCCCGCCCCGCGCCACCGGTGACAACTCCCCGCGCCGCGAGGACGGACTGTATTACGGCGTCGCGTTCGGCGTGGAGGAGAACGGGCGAACCCCGGTCTACGTTTCGCGGGGCGCGGAAGATACCATCGGCGTCCTATCCCTCGGCGCGGACGGCTCCCTGACCGACACCGGGCGCGTGATTTCGTACCCCGAACGCCCCCTGATTCCCGGCGAGAAACCCGGCGACAAGCCGCGCAAGCCGACACCGCTCAACCCCGCCGGGCTGGCGACTTCCGTAGACGGCAAATATCTGTATTCCGTGGATAACACCGCCAAGCCGAACGCCGAAGTGGATAGTGTTCTGCACGTTTTCGAGACCGCGACCGGCAACCATGTCGCCGCGATTGCCACCCCCGCCTACCCGTATGCCCTGACGCGCCGCGCCAACGCGCTGTACTTCACGAGCGAAGCGGACGGCACGGTGTCCGCCGTGGGCATCGCCGACCCCACCGCCCCGCTGATAACGCGCACCTTGAAAACCGGCGCGAACCCGGCATACCTTCTGCTTTCTCGTGACGAATCGCGGCTTTACGTCTCGAACGCTTCGTCGGACACCGTGACCGTGATAGACCCGGCGAGCAACACCGTGGTTCAAACGATGCTACTGCGCCCCCCGGCGGCGCGAAACCTGCCCGGCTCGACGCCGCTCGGTATGGCGGAAAGCGCGGACGGTTCGCGCCTGTTCGTCGCCCTCGCCGATATGAACGCGATAGCGGTGGTGAATACCCAAACTGGTGTCACCGAAGGCTACGTGCCGACCGGCAGGTATCCGTCCGATGTCGCGGTCGCGGGCGATTCGCTCCTCGTCACCTGCGCCCGTGGAACACAAACGCGCAACCCGAACGGCAAGCCCGTTCCCATCGCGCAAGCCGATTTTCCGAAGCGGGCGCAATACGTTTACAATATTCTCGAAGGCACGACCACGCGCCTGTCGCTGTCCGCCATTCTGAGAGACTTGCCCGCGCTGACCGAGCAGGTAATGGAAAACAACGCGCTTCGCGGCAAGACAGACCTTCTCGAACGGGCGAAAGAGGCACTGCAAGACCCCGGCATCGAACACGTTATCTATATCATCAAGGAAAACCGGACGTATGACCAAGTCTTAGGCGACGTGAAAAAGGGCAACGGCGATCCGTCGCTGGTGCTGTTTGGGCAAGACGTGACTCCGAACCAACACGCCTTAGCCGAACGCTTCGTCCTGTTGGACAACTTCTACTGTTGTGCCGAAGTGTCCGGCGACGGTTGGAACTGGTCAACGGCGGGCATGGCGAGCCACTACGTTTCGCGCAACGTGCCGTATGGCTATTCCGCGCACACGCGCCCTTACGACTACGAAGGCACGAACAACGATATTAGCGTTGACACCATTGGCAAGCCCGATGTCGCCCGCCCCGCCGGTGGCTACATCTGGGACGCGGCGAAAAATGCAGGAGTCACGCTACGCAACTACGGCTTCTTTGTGACCTATGACGGGGCGACGCCGCGCATTCCCGAAGGGCGCACCGAGGACGGCAAAGATACGGGCAAGCAGGTTGCCCTCCTGAACGCGCTCGCGCCCGACACCGACCCCGATTTCCGCGAGTACGACATGGCGTACCCCGATTCCGACGCGGCGCGAATGCACGGCGTCCCGACGCCCGCGAAGGGCATGGCGACGTTCGGCAAGTACAAATCGCCTTCCCGCATGTCCGAGTTTTTGCGCGAATACGAGGACTTTGTGCGGTCGAAAACGATGCCGGGGTTATGTCTCTTGCGCCTACCGCGTGACCATACGTCAGGAACGTCGGTGGGCGCACCGACCCCGCGGGCGATGGTCGCCGACAACGATTACGCCGTGGGGCAGTTGGTCGAAGCCGTATCGAAGTCGCCCTACTGGAAGAAGACCGCGATTTTCATTGTCGAGGACGACGCACAAAACGGCTACGATCACGTAGACGCGCACCGCTCCATCGCCTTTGTTATCTCGCCGTTCGTGAAGAAGAACAGCCACGACTCGCGGTTCTACAACACCGACTCTATGCTACACACGATGGAGAACCTGCTCGGCTTGTCGCCGATGAACCAGTACGACGCCACCGCGCCGACGATCA
>JACMIU010000702.1 GCA_014380985.1 Armatimonadota bacterium
GTGGATGCCGTCGTCCGCCCAGAGTTCAAGGCGCGGCGCACCGGTCACATCGAGCATTTCGGGAAACACATCAACAAACACGCTTTCCGCTCGCTCGGCGATTTTTTCGCGTATCCGGGCGTTCACGGCAACGATTCGGTTCAACACATTGGCGCGACTCGGCGACGGCTTAATGCTGATAAACGCAAACGGCACACCGGGCATCCGGTCGCGCACCATCGCATGAAGCCAAACAAACGAATCGAAAACGGCGTCCACGCTTCTGCCGTCGCCTAAATCGTTTTCGCCCGCGTAGAAAACGAGTGAACGCACCGGGAACGATTCTCGCACGACGCGCCCCGGCAATCGGTCAAAATAATGCACACACGCGGCGAGCGTCGAACCTCCGAAACCGAGGTTCACGCATTGCCGGGGGACGGCGGCGAACGGCGCAATATCGGTCTGCAATGTTTCCCAAAGGCGCACCGATGAACTGCCGTAAAACACGATGCTTCCGGGCGGCACTGGCTCAACGTTCGCGCCAAACGTTTTGGCTTCCAACACTCTGACTTCGGACTCGTAGGATTCAAACACGGATAAACTTTCTTTACACGGCACGGGTTGGTGCGGCGCGGCAAGTATAACACATACGCAGTTAATTTAGCCACGACAGGGCGCGGCGATACGCCCGCCGTGCCGCGTGAAACGACGGGTCAAGCGAAAGCGACTGATGGTACAAATCCCGCGCTTCGCTGAAGTGTCCGCCCTGCTCGCGGATTCGCCCCAGATGGTAGAACGGATAGCACCGGCAGTCATAACGCGGGCAGGCGATGGCTTGCTCGAAATAGCCGACCGCCTGCCGCGTGAGTTCCTGCGCCACGTCTTTATCGTCCGCCACATCAGATTGCCGCAAAAGGTAGACCCCCAAATCGTTGTAGGCGTTGCCGAAATCGGGGGCAAGCGCAATCGCGGCGCGGCAGTGCGCCATCGCCGGTTCGATAAGCCCGCGCTCGGCGATTGTCCATGCCAGCGCGACGTGCGCTTCGGCGGTCGGAAACAGGTCGAGCGACATTTGATAATACGCGGCGGCGTCCTCACGGTCGCCGGATGCGAACCGGGCGTCGCCGAGAACGCGAAACTCTTCCGCCTCAACGTGCGCCGACAACTCGTTCAAATCCAAAACCGTTTCGCTCATGTCATCGCCCTTCTAACCGTGAATCGTTTGCCCCGGCTCCATTTCCGCGACCTGCACCGTCGCTTCGACGTGCGCCAACGCTTCGCGGAACTTGTCCGGCGTTCCGGTCAGCATCGGGAACGTGCCATAATGAATCGGAATCACGTACTCTACCGACGCGAGAAGCGCGGACGCGGACGCCGCTTCACGCGGTCCCATCGTGTAATGGTCGCCAATCGGCAGAAGCGCGATGCGCGGCGTGTAGATTTCGCTGATTAAACGCATATCGCCGAAAATCGCCGTGTCGCCCGCGTGGTAAATGCTAAACGTTTCATCGCCGTCGGGAACGGAAATCACAAAGCCCATCGGTTCGCCCGCGTAGAGCATCGTGCCGTTGTCGTTGATACTGGTCGTGTGGTCGGCGTGCGTCATGGTGACGGCGAAGCCTAAATCATCGAACGGAACCGTGCCGCCCTTGTTGACCGAAATCAGTTTTTCTTCCGCGATTCCCTTCTTGCCGAGATACGCGCACACTTCCGGCACGGCGAGAATATAGCAATCGTTCGCTATGGCAATCGGAAGGCAGTCGGCGAAGTGATCGTCGTGCGTGTGCGTCAGCAGAATCAAATCAAGATCGCCGATTTCGTCGTTCGTGAGAGGGCATCGGGGGTTGTTCTCGACAAACGGGTCAATCAGCACCCGCGCCCCGATTTCGGTTTCAAACAGCACGGTCGAGTGTCCCAAGTAGGTCAGCGAGAAGCCTTGCGGCAGGTACGGAGTTGGCATTGTTTTTCTTTCAGTCGGTGGTCAAAATACGTTTGGTGACGCGGACGCGCTCTTCGTAGGTGTGGCGCGTGAGGGCGGGCGTCGCCCCCGCAAGGGACAGTTCCTGCTCCAGCGTGATCCACGATTTGCACCCGTAATAGTCCGGCTCCATCGGCACGGTGACGGGCGCGGGCAGGTTGTAAGCGCGAAGGAACAAACAATAGAGCGGCTTCGTGGGATCGTTCCCGGCGCGGAACTTCAGGAACGCATCGCCGTAAATATGTTGCGAACCGAATGTAAACAGTTTCGGATAGAACGCAGGTTCCACGTGCAGAATATCGGTGATACGCGCCCATGCGTCTATGCGGATAGCGTCGCCCTTCGCCCGCAGTTTCTCTTCCTCTTCGCGCCACGCGCCGTAGCACGGCTGAAGCGTTCCGGCTTGCTCCGCCTGATGGTCATACGTCGGGAACAACAGCACGTCCCGCGACTCGACCACGAACTCGCCCCCGGCTTCGCGGATGCCGCCCTTTCGGAGCAGTATCACCTGCCGCCCTTCGCGCAGGGCGCGAATCGCTACCGCCCATTCTTTGAGCGCGGCCGTTAATGTTCGTGGGGTTTCGTTTTCGGCGTTCACGGCTCGTTCCATTGTTCTATGTTGTACCCAAAACGGCGCGAAAACACGGCGCGGCTTGACCGACCGGCATTTCGCGCTTATAATAGCGACGTGTACCCGAACTTGTCCGCGCCTGTCGCACTCGCAAACGCCGTAGCAACCGCTACCGCGTAAGCACTGCCGCATGGATTTTTTGAACGATCGAACCTTCCGTGCGAACAATCGCGGAGGGTCGTTTTTTTGTGAGAACATAATGCCACTAACCGAACATCATCAGTTTGTCGGACGCGCAGTGTCGCTGTTCCGCGCCGATTCGCGCTTTGTCGGCGCCGGAGTCGGCGGCTCATGGCTCACGAACACAATGGATCGCTTTTCGGACGTTGACCTCGTGATTGTTGTGGAACCAGAATCGTTCTGCGAGGTGATTTCTGAACGCACGGCGATTGCAACGAAACTTGGTAGTTGTCTCGCGGCGTTCACCGGTGAGCACGTCGGCGAACCACGCCTTCTTATCTGCCTGTACGATTCACCGCTTCTGCACGTTGATCTGAAGTTCGTTACCCTGCCCGATCTCACGCATCGGGTGGAAGACCCGGTGGTACTCTGGGAGCGCGAAGGTCGAATGTCGCAGGTGATCGCCGCAAGCATGGCACACTATCCGCCACTCGACCCGCAGTGGATTGAAGACCGATTTTGGGTGTGGGCGCACTATGTTGCGCTGAAAATCGGGCGTGGCGAACTTTTTGAGGCAATTTCAATGCTGGATTACTTACGGCAGACGGCAATCGCGCCATTTTTACACACACGGCACGGGCAATCACCGCGTGGTGTTCGACATCTGGAAAGGGTCGCGCCGGAAGCAGTACCGTATCTAGTGCAAAGTTTGGCGACACATACCCCCTTGTCCTGCGCCGACGCGCTTTTGTGCGTCATCAAACTTTACCGTGATCTGCGGGAGCCGCTTGTTGGCGATGACACGATCACAAAACGCACTGACGCTGAAACCGCCGTGATGCTCTATGTGCATGAAATCCGAACCGCCTCTGAAAACAACAATTTATGAATCCTTTACAAACCGCTGTTCTGCGCGTCCTCGAATTGGACGCCCGCACTCCCGTTTCCGAAATCGCCGCGCAGGTCGGTGCGACCGAAGCCGAAGTCGAAGCCATCATCGTTGCCGCGCAAAAGAATGGGCTAATTCGCTCGTATCGCACTCGAATTGACTGGGAACGCGCCGGACAGCCCCGCGTATTCGCGTTTATTGACGTTTCCGCGACGCCCGAACGCGGTTCCGGCTACGACCGTATCGCCGAGCGGATTTACCGTTATCCCGAAGTCCATTCTGTCTACCTTGTGTCGGGGACGCAGGATTTGCGGGTCGTGGTGGAGGGCGAAACGATTCAAGCCGTGGCGAACTTTGTCGCCGAACGTCTCGCCACGATTGACGGGGTGCGCGGAACGCAAACGAACTTCCTGCTCAAAAAGTACAAAGAGGACGGCGTTTTCTTCACCGGAGCAGAAACAGAGGACGCTCGCCTTCCGGTGACGCCGTCCGCGTAGGACAAAACAAGAGAGAAAAAAGAAAAGAAAAGAAAAACAACGATGAAACCATTAAGTGAAAAAATACTATCCGTTCCGGCGTCGGGGATACGCCGCTTTTTCGATCTCGTTGCCGAAATGGACGACGTTATCTCGCTCGGCGTCGGCGAACCCGACTTCGTGACACCGTGGCGCGTGCGCGAAGCCGCGATTTGGAGTCTCGAAAAGGGGCAGACGACGTACACGAGCAACTACGGGCTGCTCGAATTGCGTATCGAGGTCGTCAAGAAGATGCGCGAGCGGTACGGCGTGGAGTGGGATCCGAAAAGCGAGGTGCTGGTCACGGTCGGCGTGTCGGAAGCGTTGGACACGGCGTTTCGCGCCCTCTTAAATCCCGGCGATGAGGTGCTGATACCGGAGCCGTGCTACGTTTCGTATGCGCCGTGCGTCGCGTTCGCGGGAGGCGTTCCGGTCGCGGTTCCGACGCGGGCGGATAGTGGCTTTCGGGCGAACGCGACGGACATTGCGTCACGCATCACGCCGCGAACGAAGGCGATTTTGCTGTCGTACCCGACGAACCCGACTGGCGCGACGATGGACACGGCGGGTCTTCAGGCTATCGTGGACGTTTGTGTGGCGCACGATTTGTATATTATCTCGGACGAAATCTACGACCGGCTTTCCTACGACGCGCCGCACGTTTGCGTGGCGACTTTGCCCGGAGCCTACGACCGGACGATTCTTCTCAACGGCTTCTCGAAGGCATACGCGATGACCGGTTGGCGCATCGGCTATGCCTGCGCCCCCGCCGCAATCATCGAAGTGATGATGAAAATCCACCAGTACACGATGTTGTGCGCCCCGATTACCGCCCAAATCGCCGCGATGGAAGCGTTGCGCCGGGGCGACCGCGACGCCGACGAAATGTGCGCCGACTACGACCGCCGCCGCCGCCTGTTCGTCAAGGGCTTGAACGACATCGGACTGGATTGCCCCCTGCCCGGCGGCGCGTTTTACGCCTTTCCGTCGGTCAAGCGGTTCGGGCTGGACGCGGAGACGTTCGCGGAGAAGTTACTGAAAGACGAGCGCGTGTTGGTCGTGCCGGGACCGGTTTTCGGGGACGGCGGCGTCGGGCATATCCGCTGTTGCTACGCCACCGCGACAGAAAAGTTGCAGGAAGCGTTGCGCCGAATGGAGCGTTTCGTCGGGCGACTGTGATACGTGGCGGACGCAAAGCGCGGAAGAATCCCCAGCAAGCAGCGCGAATAGGCGGGGCAGGCGCGATGGTTCGTCGCGCCATTCCCGTTGCTCGAAAGATAATTTCATATTCCACACTTGCTACAAACTCCCGCACCACGCTCCGGCGTTGTTCGCGGCGGCTACCCTGCTCGCCGCGATTCTCGCACCGGCGTCAGTTTCCCGCGCCGAAACCGTGGTGGATAACCTGTCCGCCATCGCCGAGGAAAATACGACTCTCGATACAACCCGATTGTTCGGTCAAGCGTTCACCACCGGTGCGAACGGCGGCACACTTTCGTCCGTAGTTCTCGCTTTGGTGGCGGACACCGGATCGCCGTCGGTCAGACTGTCGCTCCGCCCGTACAGCACCACGTCGTTTCCGACCGATAACGCCGTGGTGTTGAATACCGTTGCCGTCTCCACGGTCGGCGGTTACACGTTCACACCGCAGACAACCGTTTCTCTTTTGGCGAATACCTCCGATTGGCTCGTGGCGCAAACCACTACCGGAACCGCACTCTGGGACTACACCCTCAGCCAAGCGATTATCGGCACCGGGTCACTCCCAGCGGCGGTAACGGCGGCACGTTCCACCGACAACGGCGCGTCCCTCAGCGAAACGTACTCGCTCGCGGACGGTCCCCAACAGTTTGCAGTTATCATCAACCCGGTGACGGTTGTGCCGGAAAGCGGTACGGCGGTGTTACTTTTGACGGCTCTTTGTGTCGGGGCGGAATGCTTCCGCGTCATGAAACGGCATCAAAACCGGTCGCCTAAAAAAGATATACCCATTCTCTTGACAAACGGCAAAAAACGCGAGTATAATAGACTTGACTTTCTGAAATCACTGACCTAATGTTAGGTCAATTTATGAGACATCATTTCGTGGGTTATACAGAGGAGTATTCGGTTCGCCATGATGCGTTTGGGGGGCGCGCCCCGTCGCCTTTAGGCAATGTATCTGCCTGCGAAAAGCAGAAATAAGTAACTCAACGAAGAAGGTTGTTTGCGTTGTCGCCCATCCCAATAGAAAAGTGACTTCGACGAACAACCTATTCTGCAACCGGCGATTGCTAAACGCAACGCCAGCCTTTCTTTCTACCTGAGAGACAGGCGACGACAGTCCGAAGGAAACAACCAACAATGAATGTACTGTTCTTAACGTCCCGCCCAACAAAGGCGTTTACATCGGTGAAGCAGAACGCTTTTACCCTGATTGAACTGCTCGTAGTAATAGCGATTATTGCGATTCTCGCCGCGATTCTGTTCCCCGTGTTCGCGCAAGCCCGCGAAAAAGCACGGCAAACCTCGTGCCTGTCGAACGAAAAGCAAATCGGTCTCGCCATGATGCAATACATCCAAGATTACGACGAGACACTTCCGCTCGGCTCTCTCTACGGTTCCTCACAACCTATATCCGTCGCTTGGGATAACTTAATCGAGCCGTATGCACAAAAAGCCGGAACCACTTCGTTTGGCAGAGGAAGCAACGCGTATCTGGTCTGCCCCAGCGATTCCGTTGATCGCGACCCCATCACCAACAGCAAACGATCCTACGCGATTCCGATGACCTTCTTTGCCGGGAACGATTATGCGTGGGAGATAGAAGATACCAGTGGCGGGTCGGTTCTTGGTTTTACAAAAGGGCGCCCGCTCGCCGACTTCACCGCGCCCGCAAACGTGATTATCGTCGCCGAAGCCCACAAAATCAACAATAAGATTGGTACCAACCTCGGCTACCGCGTCGCCAACACCGCCGCGCAACTCGCCACACCCATAGCCAAGACGCCGCCCCACTCCGGTGGTTGGAACTATCTGTTCGCCGACGGTCACGCCAAATGGTTCAAGCCCGAACAAACCGTGGCGCGTCAGGGATTAACCTATCCTTCGACCTACGTCAACGAAAAAGGCTACAACTGTTTGGGAACCCAAGGCAAGCCCTGCGGAATGTGGACGATTTCCGACAACGATTAATTAGCGACACGGTTATTCCGGCGGCCTTTCCCCGTGGTCGCCGGAACTGCCAACAACTCACACAAGCCCGCTCAAGGGCACGGACGCAAACCATCCATGACCACACGGCAACTCCCCCTCTTCTTAGCGATAACAACAACTGTCGCCGCAGGTTTGGCTATCTCCTCAACCGCCTTCGCCGCCACACTTTACGTGTCTACCACCGGCAATAACTCGACGACAAGCACCGCGTATCAGGCGATGCAGAACACTAACACCCCCGCGACCTACCGCGCCGCAAGCCTCCTCGTCCGGCAGGGCGATACGATTGTTTTCAAGCCCGGCGTCTACACCTCGGCAAATCTGCGGTCGGTCGGTAGCGAAAAGGCTGTTGATGTCACGCAGTCGAACATCACGCTAAGGGCGCAGTATTTGGCGACCGAAGTATCTGCGGAAAGCGGCTTGCGCTCGGTGATTAAGCCGAGCCAGCGATTTTTGTGGAAGGTGTTCGTGGTAAACCGACAAAACAATGTGCAAATCCGCGGCTTCGAGGTAGACGGCAGAGGATCCGGCGACGGCAACGTAGAAGATGGCGCATGGCCCGCGGGAATCGAAGTTCACACCGATGGCAACGGCATTATTCTGGATTTGAACGGAGCCAATGCCGCGTATACCCTGATTGAAAACAATGTGATATTCGATAACGGCGCACGCGGTATGAACGTTTATAAAAGTAGCAACGCTTTTGTTCGCAATAACACCGTGGTCAACAACTGCCTCGACCTGGATATTCAGGACGGTGAACTACCGGCGAACCGGTCGCGCAACGTCGTGTTCGTCAACAATGTCGCCGTGAGCGACGGCAACAAAGTCACCACGACTTTCAATAACGCGGCGGGAACCGTGATGTTCGCCTCCAATATTTATGCCAATGGAACGGTGCAAACGATGGGAATAGGTGATGTCCGAGCCTCGAATGCGTCCGACCTGTTCGTCAGTCTTGCAGCACGCGATTTGCGTCCCAAAGCGCGATCGCTCGCCATTGATACCGCGACCATGACGCCGATGCCGATCAATCCCGGTTCTACGCCCGCGCTTTTAACGCAATCGTTCGCGCCTATAGATTGTTTCGGTCGGCGACGACCCGTCAGTGCCGCGCCGGACAAGGGCGCGTTCGAGTATATCGCGGTTGGCAGACGTTAATCCCCTTTCGCCAGTACATTTTACAAAAACTATGAACCTTACCCTCACGAAACTTAGCAAAACGCGCTTACCGCTTCTCGCGGCATCCGCACTCGGCGCGGTCGCCCTTATCGGCGGTTGCCAAACCGTCGCCCCGCAACAGTTGGCGATTGCGGCAAGCGCGTCACGCCCGCCCGTCGCCGAAAAGGTTGCCGCCCCTGCCCCCACCGGCGAATCATCGGGCGTTTTGTACGACACCGATTTCAACACCGGCGCAATCGCGGTAACCTTTTCGGCAACCGGGGGCGCGTCCGGTTCGGGCGCGGTGCAAAAAGCCACCGGCACGATTGACGCCTATCGCGGCGAACCGACCCCCGCCCTTGTTCTCGAAGCCGATTTTAGCAAGGCGAAAGACGGGGCGCAGGCGGGAATCGTTAGCCCCGTTATTGCCGTTCCCGCGAACGCTCCCGCCGACTTAGGCAAGCGAACCGTAGGCTTCGATTTGTGGGTGGGCGCGGCGGACGTGCGCCCGGTGCGCCTCGTGGTGCGAAGCCTTGACGCTCAAGGAAAAATCACCGGATCGCGCTTCGCTGTAGTCATACCCCCGGTCGCCGAAGCGTTTTACCGGTTCTGCGTTGACCTTGACAAAACCAAACCGCTTTCCGGCAAGTTCGACCCCGCCGCTCCTTCGGTGCAGTTCGTGTGGGAACTGTCGGACGCCGACGGGCAGATTTCGCGTGACACGAAACACACCCTGCGCGTGGACAACGTTTCGTTCACCGCGCCCGCCTACTACGTCGGCGAAAAAGGCAAGGACACGAACGACGGGCGCACCGAAGCCACCGCGTTCGCTTCCATGCAAAAAGCGGCAGATGTAGCAAAGCCCGGCGACGCCGTTTTCGTGATGAACGGCAAGTATTCGCGCCCCGTGACCGAGCATCTGCTTTTGTCGAATAACGGCACGCCGTCGCGCTGGATCGTGTTTAGAA
>JACMIU010000703.1 GCA_014380985.1 Armatimonadota bacterium
CGAATATGTCCATCAGCGGGTCGGAGCTACTCAAAAAGGTCGTCTATCTTTACCGTGAAGCCGGGAACGGCAGGCTCCGCGTCGGCAACGTCGCCGCGTTTGAATACGGCGACGGGCGTTTCCGCGCCGCCCGTCTTCGTAAACTTTCGGATCACGGCGTCTGATGAGAGCGGGTCAACATCCCAAAAAACGAGCGTCCCGGCGGCGAAGTAATCGGCGCGTTTCGCCTCCATTTCGCGTTCCGGCGTCGTGCCGTAATCGTTCTCGGAACGCACTTCCACGGCAAACTGTGGCGGGGTCGGGAAAAACTTCATGCCGCTGTTCTCGCCTTTGTAATACGCGGCGTCGGGCGCGAACGATTGGCGGTGCGGTAGGTCACAAAGGAACGCTTTGTTGTCGCCGACCGCGATACTGGGAGGCTTGGTTGCTTTGACGAAAAGCCGCAGGTACAAGAATATCTCTTCTCCGGCAAACCCCGGTGTTCGTCCCGTCATATTAAAACGTTCAATCCTTCCATTAATAATTTCCGCTTTGCCCGGCTCTTTGTACAACGCCGCGATAAGTTCGTCGCGGGTCGGTACAATGGGGGCGTGACCGTTCGCGCCGTTCTTGTAGACGGGGACATTCGTGGATTTGTCGGTTATCGCTTTCATCTTCATAGGTTCCTTTCGTTCGCGGTTATTCTACCGTTTCCGAGGCTTCATGCCGACTGGTTCGCGCTCTAGCCGGAGCGCACTGGTCGAAGTTTTGCCCGCGCTAACGCGATACCAGCCGGACTTGATTATAGACAGTATACCGACCGACGACCGTTTGAGCGGGACGGTTTGCTTCGTCGCGCCGGACACGGTGATGGTATCGTCGCCGCCACTCACCGATTCGAGTTCATACACGCCTTTCGCCAGCGGAACGTAGGCGGGAAGCGTAACGATAACCATGCTCTGCACCGTCGCTTTCGCCACCTCACGCTCGGCGGAGCGCACGAAGTCGGCGGCGGTTTCGCCTTGAACGCTCCAAAGAATCGCGCCGATCAGCGAGTAGGTTTTCGTTGGCGCGGTGACGAGAAACGCTTCGTCGCACGATAGCACCATGCCGATATAATAGTCCATCGCCTCTACCGAATCGCCGCGCAGAAGCGGCGACATCGCGCCCCCGTCGGCGTAGCGTTTCATCAAAGGGAGCGACTGACGCATGGCATACTCCGTCAGCGCGGTGAGCGTCGCCGCGTCGCCCGGATACGTCTGCGTCCTGTCGCCCGCCACCGGGAATGTCATCCAGTACAGATACAACCGCTCGCCTAAGTAACCGGCAGCGTCGTTTTCGGGAGCGGCGTAGCCGCGGGCGGCGGGCAGGGTCAGGTGTCCCCACTCGTGCGCCACCGTGCGAATCAGTTCAATCGGGGCAACAATCCGGCTCGGCGCGAATATGTACACATCGGCGTCGCGGGTTTCGCCGCCCACCGACAAAGTCGCGGGCGTGGACGGAACGAGCCAAACGTGCGCCTCGTTCGCCCCGCGAGGAAACCGCGTGTCGCGCCCCAAGCGTTCGCGGTGCAAACGCAAAAGGCGGGCGGCGACGCGGGCGATACGAACGGCGACGGCACGGTCGTCCGGCTCGAAATGCACGGCGACGCGGCGCGTCATCGTGTCCCCGACGGATGCTTTCTCGTAAAGATACACGGCGCGGGTCAGGCGGTTTTTGTAGCGCGGGTCGACATGGTACACGGGCGGCGCGAACGGTTCCGGTAGCCAAATGGCGGCGTTATTATCGAGCGGAAGCGTTTCGACAACGGTGTCGGCGGGGGCAACGGACTGAAGCGCGGCAAACGTAGCGACGGTTACCGGGGGCACGGCGCGAACCACGGAAGCAAAGCACAGTGAAATAAGCGCGGCAAGCATGAGAAGGCGCGGCATCATACGGTCATTCTACCGCGCCACACGGGTTGACTTCAGTGCCAAACCGCCCTTGTTTCGCCCTTGCCGGGGTTCGGGTCCTTCGGCGCGGCGGGCTTTTCCGCGAGAACGCGCTCCTGTTCGCCTTCGGGGTGAATCAGACGCGCCCCGCTTTGGAAGAACAGGTACGAATAGCCCCACTGAATCAGCACCGACAGGCGGTTGCGGAAGCCGACCAGATACAAAATGTGGATAAAAAGCCAAATGCCCCATGCGATTAGCCCCGATGCTTTGGCGAAATGCAGATCGGCAATCGCCTTGCCGCGCCCGATAACCGCTAAATTACCCTTGTCCCAGTAGGAAAAATTGCTGGTGCTTTCGCCATACATTCGGCGCAGGATATTGCCGCCTGCGACCGCCCCGCCTTGAATCGCCCCCTGCGCGACGCCGGGAACCGGCTGGTCATTCGGCATCATAAACGACATCAAATCGCCGGTGACGAAGATATTCGGATGACCGGGAACCGACAGGTCTTTCTCGACCTTGACGCGCCCGGCTTTATCGGTCTGGTCGGTGAGCATTTTGCCGAGCGGCGACGCCACATTCCCCGCCGCCCAAACAATGGTTTTCGCCGGAATCGTCGCCCCGCTTTGCAGATAAACGCAGTCGTCCTCAAGGCGCACCACGCCATCGTTGGTGATAATCTCGACGCCTAATTTTTCAAGGTCGCGCCGCGCTTTGTCGGCTAAATCTTCGGGAAACTGCGGCAGGATACGCTTTCCGGCTTCCACCAATACGATGCGAACAGCGCGGGTGTCAATGCGGCGGAAGTCATTTTTCATCGCTTTTTTGGCGACTTCGGGGAACGTGCCGCTCAGTTCGCAACCGGTCGGACCGCCGCCGACAATCACGAACGTCAGAAAAGCGTCGCGGTCTTTGGCGGCTTGCTCCATAGCGGACGCCGCACGGCGTTTCTCGAACGACAATCCGGGTTCGTCGGGGGTTTCGCCTGCTACGCGCTCGGCTTCATCATGTTCGATTTCGCGCTTCTCGGCTTCCTCGAACGCCATCAAAAAGCGTTGGCGAATCTCCATTGCGTCGCTGACGGTTTTCAGCCCCGGCGCGTGTTGCTCCCATTCGGGATGGTTGAAATAACCGTGGCGCGTTCCGGTGGCGACCAATAGATAGTCGAACGCCATCTCATCTTGCTCGTCGTCGAACGTTATCACGCGGCGTTCCGGGTCAATCGTTTTGACTTCGGCGAGCATCACGGAAACGTTTTTGTAGCGTTGCAAAATACTGCGAATCGGCGATGCAATATCGGTCGGGGCGAGCGACGCCGTGGCGACCTGATACAGCAAAGGCTGAAACAGATGATGGTTGGTGCGATCCATCACGATCACTTCGCACGGTTTGTTGCCAAGCACCTTCGCCGCTTCCAGCCCCGCGAACCCGCCGCCGATAATTACCACCCGTGGAACCCGCTTGTTTTCCGTCGCCATGTATTTCGCCCCCGTTTTTTTGCTTCAAAAAGATTGTACCTGTTTTCACAAACTCACAAACCGCGCCGAAAGCAACGCAACACTGGAACCTTGTAACGATGCTGTTACGATGACTTGTTACACTGTTTTTGTCGCCGGAGCATCGTCCAAAACATACGGAATCCCGGCGGCGAAACGAAAGGCTTTTTGCTATGAAATCAGTATCAAACCCGTTTGTTGCGAGAATCGCTCTCTCCGCTTTGCTTACCCTGCTCGTCGGCGCGTCCGCGCACGCGCAGTTCGCCCGCGTCGCCAGTTCGCAGGAGTTGCCCACCAAGTCGTTTTCCTACCCGTCCCTCAACAATAGCGGGCTGGTCGCGTTCGGCATGGCGGACGCGGGTCAAACGTCGGTGGTGAGCGGAATCTACAAGGCGACCAGCCCCGGCTCCTACACCACGGTAGCCACCAAAGCGACCGCCGAGTTTGCCCGCCCGTCGTCTTCCATGGCGTTCCCCCAAATCAACGACAGTGGCGAAGTCGCGTTCTACTGTGTGCGCCCCGACCAGCGCGTCGGTATCTACAAAGCGACTGACAGTTCCGCCTATACGACGATTGCCACCAGCGTCCTGCCCGACACTTTCACGCCGTTTTACCGACCGTATATCGCTAATAATGGCGATGTCGCGTTCAAAGGATTTTTAGGCGACAACGACATTCGCTCGCCGCGTATTACCGGTCTATACAAAGGGAACGGCGGCGCACTCACTACCATCGCCGATAACTCCAACGATAATTTTTACACCCTCGGTACATCGTATGGCTTCAACAACAATGGTCAGATGGCATACAACAGAGCCCCCAGTTATGCCGCGTTCCGTAGCAATGGCTCGACCGAGACACTGATTGCGAACGCCAACCAATCTCCCGCTCCGTTTCAAAGTATCCGTTCGGTGTCGCTCAACGATTCCGGGCTGGTTGCGTTTAGTAGCCTGCCGCTCGGCGTTCCGCAAAGTTACACGGGAATCTACACCGCGACCGGCGCGGGCACGTTCTCCACGGTGATACAACTCGACAACAGCACTTTCCAAACCGAAGAAGCAATTCCGATTAATATCAACAACAACAATGCCGTCGCCTATTGGGCAACGACGCGGGCATCGCTCGGCAATGCGAACGGTATCTATCTCGCGCTTTCCGGGCAAGCCCCTACCCGCATCATCGGCAGGGGCGACGCGCTGTTCGGTTCTACCGTGACCGGCATTTCCAACGAGTTCGACCTGAACGACAACAACGAAATCGCGTTTGCGTATTTCTTGGCGAACGGCGAACGCGGTGTCGCCCGCTTTAGCGGCGCGGGAACGGTTGCCGTGCCGGAACCGTCCACGTTCGCGCTACTGGCGGGCGCGTTATCTATCGCTACCGTTATCGTGCGCCGCCGGAAAAAGTAGCAACCGTTACCAAAATAAACGCCCGCCCGTGCATTTGTTCCAAATGCACGGGCGGGCGTTTGTGTTTCTCGCTGCTGTTACTCCAAACCGGGCGGTAATTTCGGATTTCCTTCTGAATAATCGCCTTTTGTGTGTATTGCTCCGTCGCAGTGGGTATAGACAGGTTGCTGACAAAGCACACAAAGAGCACTGATGGGAAGACTATCTGCTATGAAAAGAATCGCTATTTATCCCGCTGTGACAGCCGCTCTATCGCTGGGCTTGTTTACCCTGCTTGCCGGTTGCGGTGGGGACGACAACAACGACACCGACTTAACCAGTGTGGTAAGTCCCACGCCATTGCCGTCGCCCTCTGCATCGCCGGTGGCTACAGACAATCAAAATGTCTCCTTGACGTTCAGCGACGTTACCGCGACACGCTCCGATTTTACACCGTTCACCAATAGCAATCGCGGTAGTTTCGGCACAAA
>JACMIU010000704.1 GCA_014380985.1 Armatimonadota bacterium
TCCGGTAGAAGCCTTTGGCTATAGACCCTTCGGGTCGGGATGCCGTGTGACGGTTGGCTTGCCGCGTAGCCCCGACCCGAAGGGTCTATAGCCAAAGGCTTCTACCGGAACGTTTCAACGTCCGTATCGGCAAACACGAAGTTGCGTAGTAATGCCTTACCGTCCGGCGTTAATACCGATTCGGGGTGAAACTGAACGCCTTCGACCGCCAGCGTTTTGTGTCGCAGTCCCATAATCTCGCCTTCCGCCGTTTCCGCCGTGATTTCCAATTCTTGCGGCAGGGAGTCGCGTTCGACAAGGAGCGAGTGGTAGCGCGTCGCCGTAAGCGGCATCGGTAGTCCCGCGAAAACCCCCTGCCTCCGGTGCAGAATCGGCGAGACTTTGCCGTGCATGAGCCTACCAGCACGCACCACGCGCCCGCCGAATGCCTGCCCGATGGCTTGATGACCGAGACACACGCCGAAAATCGGAATCTCCCCCGCGAACCGTTCGATGACTTTTAATGTGATTCCCGCCTCGGTCGGCGTACACGGACCCGGCGACAGCACGATTTTGTCCGGCGCAAGCGCGGCAATCTCGCCGGTCGTTATTTGGTCGTTGCGCCGGATCACGATCTCGCCCGCGTCCATTTCGCCCAAATACTGCACGATGTTGTACGTAAACGAATCGTAGTTATCCAAAACAAATATCATGACACGCTTAGTATATCGCGCCGAATGGGTACACCGGAATAAGGAGGCCAAAGATCAATGTTTGGATTCGGAGAAAAAAAATCACAAACCGTGGCGCACGACAGTGTGCCGGAACTTTATAATCACGCCGGTAACTTGGAAAAAGAGCTGGAAGCGATAGCGAGCCGTGAACCGCTTACCCTGCTGACTGCGGGGCAGATTAGCACCTACAATAGCATTGTCGAACGTGCCAAATCGTTTTTTCCCAATTCGGTCGCGCTGAAAGAGGACGCGCAACTCATCGAAGAAGGCGACATTGCACAGGCACATCCGATTTATCGTGTGCTTCACACGGCGATTGTGCCGACGCTCCACAACGCCCTGCCGCCCTCACACGGTAGCGGCGCGTTACCGGGCATTTAGCGCGGCAAGCGGAAACACTTCGACCGACACGCCCGCCGCGAACGCTACGTGCGCGGGCGTTTGGCTTGCCACTTCCTCAAAGCCCGCCGCCGCGACCAGCGTATCGGACAAGTCGTGCAATGTTGCCGCCTGAAGCGGGTAGGGCGCGTGGTGGACGCGCCCCGCGAACAACCGTCCCCCGCTTTCGGAATATAGCAAATAGCGTTCACACAAAAAGTGGTCGAGCGACCCCGGTGCGACAGTGCGCGGTTCGCCCTGCGGCGTGTACGTAAGCACCGATTCAGCGTTTTTTGCCCCCCGGTGACGGCGCACGGAAACGTATTCGGTTGGCCCCCCGTCCTCTGTCGTTTGCCGCATCGCGGCTTTGAATTTGGTTAGGTGGAAAATGGTGCGGGCATGGGCTACAGCGACCGGGTTTGCCGCATCAAGCGAGAAAAACCAA
>JACMIU010000705.1 GCA_014380985.1 Armatimonadota bacterium
AAAATTATGCCGATACAATCTTCTCCCTTGCGCCACGACGATGGCGAAAACAGCGGTGGCGGAGGCAACAACGGGCGTCTGGTAGGCGGGGGCTTCGATGCGTCCGCTGATTTGGACGAAGGCTCGCTTCGCCCCAAACGGCTGGTCGAATATATCGGGCAGGCGAAAATCAAGGAAAACCTCGGTATTGCGCTGGCGGCGGCGAAACTGCGCGAGGAACCGTTAGACCATTTGCTTTTGCACGGGCCGCCGGGACTCGGCAAAACGTCGCTCGCCAACGTGATTGCCAACGAAATGGGCGCGGGCTTTCGCTCGACATCGGGCCCGGCGATTGAGCGACCGGGCGACTTGGTGGCGATTCTCACAAACCTTGAGCCGAACGCGATTTTGTTTATTGACGAGATTCACCGCCTCAACCGGCTTGCCGAGGAGTTTTTGTACCCGGCGATGGAAGACCGCGAGATGGACATGGTTATCGGGCAGGGCCCGTCGGCGCGAACGGTGAAAGTGCCGCTTCAACCGTTCACGCTGATTGGGGCTACCACGCGCCCCGGCTTGCTGACGAACCCGTTACGCGACCGCTTCGGCATTGTGCAGTCGTTCGAGTTTTACACGCCGGAAGATTTAACGCGCATTATCACGCGCTCGGCGGATATTCTGAAGGTAGAGATTGTGCCGGACGGGGCAAGCGAAATCGCCCTACGCTCTCGCGGAACGCCGCGTATCGCCAACCGCTTGCTGAAGCGGGTGCGCGACTTCGCGCAAGTGCGGGCGGATGGCGTGATTACCCGCGAAGTCGCCGATGCGTCGCTTCTGATGCAAGGCGTGGATAACTGCGGGCTGGACGATTTCGACCGCCGACTCCTAAAAACGATTATCGAAACGTTCGACGGCGGACCCGTGGGTATGGAAACGCTGGCGGCGACGCTTCGAGAGGAACGCGATACACTGGAAGATGTTCACGAGCCGTACCTGATGGCGATGGGCTTTTTGAATCGCACCCCGCGTGGGCGCGTCGTGCTTCGCGGGGCATACGAGCATTTGAATATCCCGTATGGCGCGGGCAAGGCGCGGGATTTAGATGATAGCGGCAAGTTATTTTAGCAGGTTTTGAGTACGGGTTTGTGGAAACAAGAAGGGCGTTGATTTGTCGGAAGAAGTGCGGTCAGAAACGCCGTTCCATGATAAAACGAAACTAATCCTATGACTTGCACCGATTGCCAAACCCGAAACCCCGTTGGTAACAAGTTCTGCCGTGAGTGCGGAGCGAACATCGTTCTGCCCGAAGGCAGTGTTGCCGCCGCCGAAGTCGCCCGCGCCGAGTCGGAACGTGCCGCCGAACGCGCCGCGATTCTTCTTTCCGACGCACACCTGCTCGCGGATCAGGGCAAGTATATCGGGGCGATTCCCGTAGCCGAAGAAGCGATTTTAGCCGTGCCATTTAGCGCGTCGGCACACTCGTTTTTGGTGACGCTTTACGAGCATACCGCGCAAAACGACAAAGCGGTTGCCGCGCAGGAAAAGGTCATCGAACTGCTCCCCAACGCCCCGAAGGAAGTGGCGCGACTGGAGAAACTCAAACGCGG
>JACMIU010000706.1 GCA_014380985.1 Armatimonadota bacterium
GCCGGGCGAGGGAATCGGCGACGGCGACGCGGCGACTTCGGTCGTTTCGGTCGCCGGTTCGCTGGCGTAGTCGGGATTACCTTCCACGTAGTCCTGAACGCCGGACGCGATGGCGCGGGCGATTCGCGTCTGCATATCGGGCTGCACCAAAAGCGCGGAATCGTGGCGGTTGCTCATGTAGCCGGTCTCGCAAAGAATCGAAAGCGCGTTGGTGCGGCGAAGCACCGAAAAACCGTTCGTATACATTTTGCCGTCAGAACGTGCGCCACGGCTACGAATCCCGCCCATCACCGCAACCCGGTCGGCGACGCAGGTAGCAAGCGTTCTGCCCGACGGGTCACTCAGATGGTAGTACGTATTGGAACCCATCGCGGCGGAACCGGCGGAATCGGCGTGAACCGCGATAAACAGGTCGGCTCCGGCGCGGTTGGCGATTTCCGAGCGTTCGCCGAGCGTCACGAAGGCATCCGAATCGCGGGTGAGAATCACGTTCGCGCCCCGGTCACGCAGTTCGTTGGCTAACTTCCGGGCGATAGCGAGGGCGACATTCTTTTCCTGTGCGCCGTTGACGCCGCGTGCGCCGCCATCGGTTCCGCCGTGACCGGGGTCTACCACAATCAGTTTTCCGGCGATTCGTCCGCCCGCGCCTTTCGGCAGGGTCAGGTCAATCACGAAGCCGCCTTTGGGATTCAGGCGCACCGTATAGTTCACGGCGCGGGACAGGTCAATCACCATTTGCGCGGTGGTCGCCGACGTATTCACAGTTTGAACGCCGCGCAGAAGCGGGTGCGACGCTTCAGGGAGCGTGGTTCCCGTGGTCGGCGAAAACACGCCGTTTTGCACGTCAAGAGTCAGGCGGGCGCGGGTGAGCAGGGTCTTTATAGCGGGGGCGTTGGGCGCGTCCACAATAATTTTTGCCTGCGTGTCGGAAACGTTGACGAAGCGAACGCCCTTCAGCACCGTAGGAACGGAGGGTTTCGTAACCGGCTTGACAATCGGCGCGGATTTGGCGACGGTTTTGCCGCTCGCGTCCACGGTAATGGACACGGGCGGATTGACTGGCGCGGTAGCGACAATCACCGGTTGCATCGCCGGGGACGACAGCACGGCTATCGTGGATGGCACGGAAGGCGCGACAAACGTGTACGGGCGCGGAGCGGTCAAATCCAGCACGACGCGGGCGGTGTCGGAATCGAACTGCCCGGTTCGTGCGTTTTTCACCGGCGCGGAAACAGCGGTCAGGTTGCGCGGTAAAAGCCCGACCTCCGCGCCGAGAAAGTCAAAAATCACGGTTTTGCCGCCGTTCGTGGTAGACACCTTCGGCGACAGCGGCAGGGTTCCGGTCACGCGCACATCGGAGCCAATGATTTCCACAAGCGTTAAAACCGAGCGAACGTGCAAAGTGTTGGTCACGGCGTCGTACTCGCATTTGCCGCCGAACGATTCGGCAAGCGGCGTGAGGGCGACAAACGCCCCTTTCGCGCCGATACCTTTGGGGGGAACGCGAAGCGTCGCGGTTACGGTCGCGCCGGTTAATCGGTTGGTGAAGGTCGCGGTTCCAGCGTCTTCATCTACGGCGAAAGAAGTTCCAAATGCGATCAAAAAAGCGGTCGAGGCAGCGAAGAATAATTTGATCCGCGTCCCGCTGATTGAAGGCACTCTGCCGCACGAGTTGATAGGCAAATACGGTGCGGGCCGAGTTTTGTTAAAACCTGCGGCGGAAGGAACAGGCGTTATTGCGGGCGGCGCGGTTCGCGCAGTTTTGCAATCGCTTGGAGTTCATAACGTCAGAACAAAGATTCTCGGGTCTAACAACAATCA
>JACMIU010000707.1 GCA_014380985.1 Armatimonadota bacterium
AAGCCGTTTCTGTCGTGGTCGCGCCGGTTCCTGCTTCGTACTCGGCGCGAAGGTCGCCGCTTTCGTGCCGCGCTTCCTGCTCGGATAGGTATGCACTCACGGCGTCGCGCTCAGCAGGCGACACCGACTGTACGGCGACGGTTCCTGCGTCCCACGCGAACCCGGCGATACCCACTACGTCGCGCAGGAACCGGGCGGTCGGCGGAAGAATATCGCGGGGAAACCGGTCGGCGGTCATATCGGTGGGCAGGTCGGCGAGAACGTGGCAGTGGTCGGCAATCCCGCCGCAAGCGTATACGCGCACGTTGAGCGTGTCCGCGTAGCGCGTGATGTAGGGCGCGAGTTTCGCTATTGCCGGGGGCGTGAGTGCGCAGACCTCCACCGGGAAGCGGTACAGCAAAAGAATCTCGGTGTTCGCGGCGCGGCGTATCATGGCGTCACACCAGTTCGGCGTGGAATCCCCACAGTTGCGGCGTCACGAGGCGCACCGTGACCAATTGCCCGGCAAGATCGCGCCCGCCGTGGAAGTGAACCGTTTTGCCGCCCCGCGTTTGCCCCTGCCACTGGTCGGGGAACTTCGGCGAACGACCGTCCACCAACACCTCATGTGTGCCTCCCGCCGCAACCGTCGCCGCGTTGATTTCGCAGGTCGTGGTGTTGATACGCTCAATCAGGATTTCCAATCGGCGAATCTTCTCCTTGTGCGGGATCTGATCGGGCAGTTTCGCCGCTTGCGTCGGGTCACGCGGCGAGTAGGCGAACATGAACGCGCCGTCGAAGCGGATTTCGTCCACAAACCGCATCGTGTTCTCGAACTGCTCCAGCGTCTCGCCGGGAAAGCCGAGCATGATGTCGGTCGTGATGGCGATACCGGGCATCGCGGCGCGAAGTTTTCGCACAATCGTGCGGTACTCATCGAGCGTATAGCCCCGGTGCATCCGGTGCAGAAGCGTGTCGTCGCCGACCTGCACCGGCAGGTGAACCTGCTCGCAGACGTGCGGCAGACTTGCCATCGCTTCAATCACATCATCCGAAAAGTCTTTCGGATACGGCGACGTGAACCGGACGCGCTCGATTCCCGGCACGTCACTGACGCGGCGGAGCAGTTCGGCGAACGAGCAAGTGGCGTCCAAACCTTTCAAGCCGTAAGAGTTGACGGTTTGACCGAGCAGGGTGACTTCCTTCGTGCCATGCGCGGCAAGGTGCGCGACTTCGTCAACGATTTCTCCGGCGGGGCGCGAACGTTCCTTGCCCCGCGTCAGCGGCACGATACAGAACGCACAAAACTTATCGCAACCGTACATGATTGAAACGAACGATTTGAGTTTGCCGGTAGTCACGCGCTTTCGCGCCGGTAAAAATAATTGCGATTCCTGTTTTTTGCGCGGCAGTTCCAGTTGAATCAGCACTTCGGACGGCTTGCCGGGACGCGACACGCCGCTGGCAAGATCGCTTCGCCGTGTTCGTATCAGTTCCGGGATGCGTTCTAATTGCGCGGTCCCGGCGATAATATCAATGTGCGGCGCACGCATAGCGATTTCGCGCCCGGCACGTTGCGCCATGCAACCCGTAACACCGATTTGAATATGAGGGCGGGCTTGCTTGAGTTCGGCAAGTTCACCGAGTTTGCTAAATACTTTGTCTTCGGGCTTTTGGCGCACCGAACAAGTATTGAGCATGATCACGTCGGCGTCTTCCGCGCTACCCGCTTCTACTAAACCGTCGGCTTCGAGCAGGTTTTTAATCTGGTCGGAATCGTCCACGTTCATTTGGCAACCCCACGTCATGATGTGGAACCGCTTCGGGCGTTCGGCGGTGGGGGAGGGCGGCGCAGGTGATTCGGTTTCGGCTAAAGGCATAACCGTTTATTATACGCCGCGTTCGCGCTTGCCGCAAAAAAATCGCGCCCCCCTTGATGAAAGGGGACGCGATGAGGTTACGCGAGTTGAAGGAGTGCGCTAAAAGCGTCGCTGTCCATGCCGGTCAGCAATCGGCGCGTAGCTGCATCCACGGTGGCGGCGCGTCGCCAGTCGCCGGTAGTCAGCAGGACACGGGATCGGCGATTTTCGCGCCGGTGTCGTACCGACAGCATAAAATGCGGGTGGGTTTCCGCGCCCACGGTGCGGCAATCCACTTCCCAGTCGTCCACGGCAAGACGCGCTTGCGACGCCGCCGCCGAATCTTCTACCAAATCATCAATCAACGAATGCACCATTAGAATCGCTCCTTGCCGGTTGGCGACTCGTGGAGTGGTCGCCCGCGCTAAAATCTATACCGGTATTTAGTATAGTACGCTATAAGTTGGGATTTTGTCAAGAAGTTTCGCGTTTTTTTAGTGATATTTTTCACACAAGGGCTAAGGATTCGGGGGAGCCTTGCCGATAATACCGCGCCACGAAAGTCCGATGCCATAACCGGCGAGTTCGGCGCGAAACGCGGCGAGTAGTTCGGCGTTGTCGCGCACCGGGTTCGGGTCGCTGAAATCGCGGCGGATGCAAAACGCGGCGAGACTTCCGGCGACTTCTCCGGCGAGCCATTCGGTTGGGTGCATTCGCGCCGACGCCGACGCGAGGCGTGTCGCCCCGATATTCTTTGCGCCGGGCAGGATGTTCGCCGCGCCGGATCGTGTCAGAAACGCGC
>JACMIU010000708.1 GCA_014380985.1 Armatimonadota bacterium
AGTGACTTGCGAAACCGCGCCATTCTCCACGTTTAGCGCGAGCGACTTGATGCCGCCCCCTGTCGCCACGGTGATACTCGTTTGCGCCGTGTAGCCCCGGTCATGCACCAGTTTGGCGAGGCAACGAATCGCGTTGCCGCACATCTCGGCTTCCGAAGCGTCGGGATTGAACATACGCATCGCAAAATCCGCGCCTCCGGCTTCGCCCGGTAGCACCAGCACCACGCCGTCCGCACCGACCCCGAACTTGCGGTCGCACAAAAACGGCGACGCGGCTTGCAGTTCTTCGGGTGCTATATCCGGCTTGTCCGACGCTAAAAAATCAACAAACACGAAATCGTTACCGATGCCGTGCATTTTTGTAAAAGTAATTGTTTTCAAAAAAATGGTTCCGTGAGTTCTTCTCTCGTAATGTAGTTACTATACCCTGCTATGTTCGCTGAGAAGGTTGCTCGTCGCTTTCAAGAAGAGCATACACCGCCGTGTCGCGCCATCTTCCCTTTTCCCATTTGTTTTGCCGAAGACAACCTTCCCGTTTCATTCCAACTTTCTCCAACACGCGCATAGATGCCTCGTTTTCCGGGTGACACTCGCCACTAATTCGGTGCAGAGAAAGAGCGTTAAACGCCGTTACCACCACGAGCCGTGCCGCTTCGGTAGCGATGCCCTGACCCCAAATAGAGCGATGTAGAATGTAGCCTACATCGGCTTGACGCGAGGCGGGATTGCGTATGGTCAAACTGACCATACCGAGCAGTTCAGCGTCGGTGTCGCGCCAATGGACGCCCCAAACAAAAACTGTGCGTGGTTCCTGCCTTGCCGTTTTCGTTGCCCAGTCAAGAAGCCACTCGGCGTCCGCAAGGGTTTGGAAAGGTTCCCATTCGGTGAACGCTACGGTTTGTTCGTCAGCGAATATGGCAAAAAGGGCGTCAACGTCCTCCGGTCCAAGGGGGCGCAAACAAAGCCGTTCGCTCACGAGTTCCTGCACCGTAAAGCGTTATCCTTCGCCCAGATACGCGGCGCGAACCTGCGGGTCGTTGCTCAAATCCGCGGCGTTGCCGGAAAGCGCAATCGCACCGTTTTCCAGCACATACGCCCGGTGCGCGACCTTTAGTGCCTGATTCGCGTTCTGCTCCACAAGCAGAACGGCGACGCCTTCGTCGTTGATGGTCTTCACGATGCGGAAAATATCGCGCACCAAGTTCGGTGCGAGTCCAAGCGACGGCTCATCGAGCATCAGCAGTTTCGGCTGGGTCATCAGAGCGCGACCGATAGCGAGCATTTGCTGTTCGCCGCCCGAAAGCGTTCCGGCGTTTTGCGTAATGCGTTCACGGAGGCGGGGGAACAGCGTCAGCGCGTGTTCCAAATCGCGGGCGATTCCCGGTTTGTCGGAGCGCAGGAACGCGCCTAATTCTAAGTTCTCGCGCACCGTCATGTTGGCGAAAATGCGCCGCCCTTCGGGACAATGCACCAGTTTTTTCGACACGATATACCCGGCGTCGCGCTTGCCCATCTCCTCGCCGAGGAACGACACCGAACCCGATTTTGCCCGCACCAAGCCCGACGCCGTGCGAAGCAACGTGGACTTGCCCGCGCCGTTCGCGCCAATCAGCGTAACGATTTCGCCGGGGTTTACCGTGAGCGAAACGCCGCGCAGGGCGTGAATCGCGCCGTAGTAGACATTCAGGTCGGTAAGCGCGAGCAGGGGCGCGGTGTCGGACGGGACAACATTTGTGGTCATTCGTCGTCCTCCTTGCCGAGATACGCTTCAATCACCTTGGGGTTGGCGCGAATCTCCTCTGGTGTGCCGTGCGCGATAGGCTCGCCGTACACCAGCACGGTAATTTTTTCGCAGATTCCCATTACAAACGCCATGTCATGCTCGATAAGCAGAATCGTCATGCCGAACTCGCTACGCAGTCGCCGCACGATAGCGCGTAAATCCGCCGATTCCTGCGGGTTCATGCCCGCCGCCGGTTCATCCAGTAAGAGAAGTTCGGGTTTCGTGGCTAAGGCGCGGGCGATTTCCAACCGTCGCTGGTCGCCGTAAGGAAGGTTCTTGGCTTCCTCGTGCCGCAGATCGTGCAGGTCGAACAGTTCCAAAAGGCGTTCGGCGTCCGCCGTGACGGTTTTCTCGTTCGCGTAAAACGTATCGGTGCGGAACGTGGTGGCGAAAAGCCCGACCGAGTTTTGCGTGGTTGCCGCCGTGCGAACATTGTCCAGCACCGTGATTTCGGGAAACAGGCGGATATTTTGAAAGGTGCGCGAAACGCCGGTACGGGCGATGCGGTGCGGTTTCCAACCGCCAATCGAAGTTCCATTGAAGGTAATCGTGCCGGAAGTCGGCGCGTACACTCCGGTCAGCAGGTTGAAAACGGTGGTTTTGCCCGCGCCGTTCGGACCGATTAACCCGGCAAGGTCGCCTTTTTCCAGCGTCAGATTAACACCGTTGACGGCAACAAGCCCGCCAAAACTTTTGGTGACATTTTGCAGAGAAAGAACGGGCATAGGCGTACAAAACGAAGTTCCCAGACAGGGATTCGAACCCCGGTTTTCAGAGTCAGAGTCTGACGTGCTGCCGCTGCACCATCCGGGAAAGGAACTTACAACGCTATAGTACCATAAGAAACGATTGCCACGCGAAACGATCCGTTTCGCGTGGCAACCATATCGTTTTACGGATTACTTGATTTCGACCGACGCGCCTTCGGCTTCTAATTGTGCCTTGATCTTGTCGGCGTCGTCTTTCGACAAGCCTTCCTTGACTGCCTTCGGCGCGGAGTCTACGACTTCTTTGGCTTCTTTCAAGCCTAAGCCGGTGATTTCGCGCACGACCTTGATCACTTGAATCTTCTTGTCGCCCGCCGCCGTTAGGATAACGTCGAACTCGGTTTTTTCTTCCACGACCGGAGCCGCCGGACCGCCGCTACCGCCGTCACCGGACGAAGCCGCCGCGACCGGAGCCGCCGCCGACACGCCGAACTCGTCTTGCAATGCTTTGACAAGGTCGGAAAGTTCAAGAACGGTCATGCCCTTGATTTGTTCAATTAAGTCTTCTTTGGTTACTGCCATTGTTTTTGTTTTCTTTCGATTTGGTTATTTGGTGTGCCGACGCTTACGCGCTTTCGGCTTGCTTCTTGTCCGCTACTGCTTGAAGCGTGTAGACGAAATTGCCGATAATGCCGTTCAGTGTGCCGACGAAGCCCGCGATAGGCGAGTTGAACGCGCCGAGCATTCGGGAGATAAGCACTTCTTTCGACGGAATCTTGCTGAGTTGCTCGATTTGCGCCGGGGTAGCAAACTTGCCGCCGACCATACCGCCCTTGACTTTGAACGGCGTGTTGCGCGTATTAGCCACGTAATCCGACACCGCCTTTGCCGCCGCTACTGGATCGCCGGTTGCGAAAATCGCCGCCGTCGGACCGTTCAGTGCCGCGTCAAGGTTGGCGTCGTTGATGCTCAGTTCGGTTGCCGCACGCTTGAACAGCGTATTTTTGACCACGGAAAAGTCCGCGCCGGTCTCCTTGAGTTTGCCGCGAATATCGTTAATCTGCGGCACGGTCAAGCCGCGATATTCTGCGAGGATCACCGCTTGCGAGTCTTTCATCATCAAAGCCGTTTCGGAAAGCGCGTTCTGTTTGAACGTAATCGGTTTCTTTTTGATCTGATGACTGATTTTTGTTTTCTTTGCCATAAGTATTTCACCCCCTCTGATTTGGGATACGCAAACAAAAACGCCCTTCGCCTCGGACATCGAGGCAAAGGGCGTTCGAAAAACGACGGCGCACGGTACATAGACCGGCGCAAGCGCGAAACGTATCCTAACCTCGGCAGGTGAACGGTTCGTGAACTTGCGCCTTGCGGCACGGTTCGGCTTCGCTCATTATGCGCTCCGCCTGTATAAAACGTGGAGCGTACCGGCTGTCTTCGGTGAACGGGACGGGCGGTGAAGCCTGTCCCACAAACGAAAATGATTGTGTTTTCGTGCGACCCGCCAAAGCGCGTAACACAGGCGGTAGCATATCGCGGATGTTCGCCCGTGTCAAGGCGAACCGAAAAAACGTCTGTACCGGGTACAATCGTTGTCAGGTAACCCTTTATGACCACCTATCAATTTGACCATGCCGCGCAGGTCGTCCCCGACATTGCCGAAACGATTTCTTGGTACGAAGCCAATCTGTCCGGCGCGGGCGTTCGCGTTTTGTACTCGGACGCGACTTGGGGGCTAATCGAGGTTGGCGGCGCACGGCTTGCGTTTGTGGTGCGCGACCAGCACCCGAACCATTTGGCGTGGAACGTGCCGCAGGACGAACTCGAACGCCTCGCGGCGCAACACGGCAAGGAAATTAAGCCGCACCGCGACGGGACGCGCTCGTTTTATCTGGACGCGCCCGGTGGTAATGCGGTCGAAATTATCGCCATCACGGACAGCAAGTATGAGGAAATGATTCGCCCCGCATGATCCGTTTCGATTACCACACGCACCATTACCGATGCGGACACGCTTCCGGCAACCTGCGCGATTACATCGAAAGCGCGGCGGCGCAGGGTATCACCGAAATCGGGGTATCAGACCATGCCCCCGCTTACTGGTTTGACGGGGTGAATCACGCCCTGCCGGGTACGCAAATGGCGGTCACGGAACTGCCCGTCTATGTCGCCGAGGCAAGAGAGTTGCAATCGCATTACCACGGTACTATCGCGGTGCGCGTCGGTATCGAAGCCGACTACATTCCCGGCAAAGCCGTCGAATTGTCCGTGCTTCTGTCCGCCAACCCGCTTGACTACGTACTCGGCTCGGTGCATTACGTACTGGGGCGGAGCGTGTTTGACCGGGGGCGGTGGCTCGATGAACGCCCCGATGAAACTTTTCGTGCCTACTACGAGTTAGTCAAAGACGCGGCACGGTCGGGGCTTTTCGATATTTTGTCGCACCTGTCGGTGGTGGAGTGCTACGCACCCCCGATGCACGAATCGCTTCAAGCCGAACTATATCCAAGCGTCGCCGACGTTATTGCCGCGTCGGGGTGCGCGGTGGAAATCAACACGTCGGGCTACCGCAAAATGGGCGCGGACGAACCGTTCCCGAACCGCGTTCTCTTGCGGGAACTGATTCGCGCCGGTGTGCCGCTTACCTTCGGCTCCGACGCGCACACGCCGGAGCAGGTCGGCTTCGGGCGCGACCGCGTTCTCGCTCTGCTCACCGAACTCGGCGTCCGAACCTACGCCCCGGCGCAAATCACCGTGCGGCGCGAACCCCTATGGGCGTACATGACGGGGTGAAAAAACGCGAATCGGGGTATACTCGTGAGCGGGCGCGGCAGTCGCCTATCAAAGGCAATACAACAAACACGTGAACTTCGAGAATCTTCTCAACTTTTCTTGGGTCTCCGACCCATCGGCTTGGATCGGACTGGTAACGCTTATCGCGTTGGAAATCGTACTCGGCATTGACAATATCGTCTTTATTTCCATCCTGTCCGGTCGGCTACCGAAAGAGGAGCAGGAAAAAGGGCGCAAATTGGGCATCACGCTCGCCGTGATCCCGCGCCTCGTGCTACTCCTGTTTATCGGCTTCGTGCTGGGCTTGGAAAAGCCGGTTGTCACCATCCCCGTCGTGAACGTCGGCTTGTCGTGGAAGGATATTATCGTCGCCGTCGGGGGACTATTCCTGATCTACAAAGCGACGAAAGAGATTCACGGTAAGTTAGAGGGCGAAGAAGAACACGGCGCGGACGGCGACGCGAAGAAACAACAAGCGTTCGCTACCGTGATGGGCGAGATAATGCTCCTGAACGTCGTGTTTTCGCTGGATTCGATTATCACCGCGATTGGCATGATTCCCCGCGAACAGATTCTGGTGATGATGATCGCCGTGATTGTCGCCACCATCGTGATGGCGGTTTCGATCAACCCGGTCAGCAAGTTTGTCGAAAAGCACCCGACCGTGAAAATACTCGCGCTGTCGTTTCTGCTTTTGATTGGCACGACGCTACTCGCGGAAGGCTTCCACGTCAAGATTCCGAAAGGCTACGTCTACTTTGCGATGGGCTTCTCGGTCGTGGTCGAAATGCTCAACCTGCGCCTCAAGAAAGTGTCGCCGTCCGTGTCGCTCCGCGAACCGCATATGCCCGATGACGAACCCGCTACGTCGTTGCCAAGTGCCGCACCGACAACCGCTCCGCCACCGTCTGCGTCGTAGTTCCTGCCGGTAAATGCGTCACGGTGACGGTGCGTGTTTCGCCGGGGAGCAGGTGAAATCCGTTGTCGGAAAGCACTGGCACAAGTCCGTTCGCGCCGACAAGCCCGTCAAGGCGCAGATGCACGAACGCCGCGAACTGTTCGGCGTGAACCGTGATAATCATCGCGCCATTTTCGCCGTCTACCGTTTCGGTGTGCAGGTTCGCTTGCGGCAGTTGCAGATGCTTCGGCTCGTCCAAAAACAAAATGTTTTGCGCGACCACGCTCACTCCGTCCGGCGCGATTAGCACAGCATGAAAGTAAAACTTGTCGCGGTTTCGCGTCACGGCGTCTGGAAGCGGCGCGGTCAGTAACGGCTCGATGTCTGCGCTGATCGCGTTCGCCCCGACCGACACGTCCGCGCTTTCGCGCCACGCCGGAACGCCGTCCGCGAACGCCATCAGTGACAGCGACAGTCTGCCCGTAACTGCGCCAGCCGTGTCGGTCACGACGTGCGCCGACACCGCGCCGTCCGTTTCCACGAGCGACACCAGCACCGGAGCATAAAACGTGCGCTTCGCGGCGTGGTACGCCATCTTGCCCTCGCCCGCTGAATCTATCACCGCCCACGATTGCGTCGCCCAGCAATCGTTGAGTTGCCAAAACATCGTTCCCCAGCACCGCCCTTTGCGCCGCCGCCAATGCTCGATGCCGTACGACAGTGCCATCGCCTGATTCGCCTGCCCGTAGTAAACCAGATCGTCCCACGTTTCCACCTTCGGAAAGTGCTTCTCGATATAGCCGAGGTACGTTTCGTAGCCTTTGCGCGTTTTGTCGTGCCACTTCGCCACATCCGAGCGCGGCGTTCGGTCTTCGGGCGCGGTCACGGTTTCCCATGCGGCGAACCCGCACGGCGACGCGAACCCGAACTCGCTGCTGAACCGGCAGTCGTTCTTGGTGTAGTTGATCCAATCGCCGTTACTGCCGCCGTGATTGTGCCACACGCCCCAATAGTGCGCGTCGCCGTGGTCGGGGCTTTGCGATTTGATTTCCGGCGTTCCCGAATACGGCGAGTTCGCCCAGTACGGCGTGTCGGGGTCATTCGCTGCAAGCACCGCGGGCAGGGTTTCCTCAATAATAGTCTTGCCGAAAAAGCGCGTCGCTTGCGTCGCGCCCGCCCAGCGTCCTTCAAACAACTCTTGGTTTTCGTTGCCGCCGCACCAGAGGGCAAGACTCGCCCGGTGTCGAATCCGCTTCACCGCGCTGACCGCTTCGGCGCGAACATTCGCCACGAACTCCGGTAAATCGTCGGGGTACATCGAACACGCGAAGCCGAAATCCTGCCACACGAGTATTCCTAACTCGTCGCACAGATTGTAAAACTCCTCCGACTCGTACAAACCGCCGCCCCAAACGCGGAGCATATTCATCCCGGCGTCCCGCGTCATCGTCAATTTGCGCCGCAGTTGCTCGCGGGAAATACTCGCCGGGAACGACGAATCGGGAATCCAGTTCGCGCCCTTAACAAACGTATCGAACCCGTTGACGCGAAAGCGAAAGCCGGTCCCTGTGCCGCCCTCATCCGGCTCTTGAAGCAGTTCCAGTTTCTTGAAGCCAACGGTAACGCCCTTGTGGAAAACAAACTCTTTTTCGTCGGGATCGCTATCGGTTCGCCACAAGCGCAGGTTGAGCAGATACCGCTTTTGCGCGTCGCCCTTCGGCTTCACCGGAAGCGCAAGCGTCGCTAAAACGTCCTGCCCGTTCGGATTCCACGGAGCCACCTTTTGCCCCGGCACGGTGACTGTCACGGTGTACGTTCCCGGCGCGTCCGGCAATCGTGTTTCCGGCGTATTGTCGCCGGGCGCGTACAAGGCGATTCCCGCCGTGAGCGGCTCCGGCGAATACTTGGCAATGGTAAGTTCCACGCTCATGTTTACCGTCACCGGGTCGGTGAACGTGTATCGCAAGTGCCAATCGGTAATCTCCGCATGGGGAACCGTGACCAGTTCTACCGCGCCAGATATGCCAACCCCGGCGGCTTCCATGCCCCAGTCCCAGCCAAACTGGTACTGCGGCTTACGGACGAACGCTCGCGGCGCGAAGTTGAAATACGATTGCGAACCGCGTTCGCTCGAACCGTCGCCCAAGTATTCGCGGGATAACGCCTGCCCCACGCGCATCGCCGAATCAAACTCAACGCGCAAATCGTTCGCGCCTTCGCGTAAGCGTCCGGTAACGTCGAAGCAGTAAGGGATATAGCCGTTTTCCGTGGTAGCGATAAGCGTATCGTTGAGAAACACCCGCGCCAGCGTGTCCAGCCCGCCGAACGACAAAAAGTGCCGCCCGTGCGTTCCCCGCGACGCTATACGTTCCGGCGACACCGCGAACGTCGTGCGGTATGTCCAGTCGGCGTC
>JACMIU010000709.1 GCA_014380985.1 Armatimonadota bacterium
CGCGCCCGTCTCCCGCGCCTGCGCCGCGAGTAGCCCGACGTTTTGCCGCGCCGCGACTGCCACGATTCGCGCCCGCCCCGCACCGAGACGCGCCACGACATCCGCGGTTTGCGTCCCAATCGAGCCGGTCGCGCCGAGCAAAGCAATGTTTCTCACGGTTTCTTTATACCGGTTGCGCCGGGTCGTTCGTTCCGCCCGCTTCCTCCGGCGTGAACAGGGCGCGGATCACTTCGTCGGCTTCGATTTCCCCGATGGCAATATCGGCGACGGGAAGCGCGGCAAGCATTTCCCCGGCGCGTTTCGCGCTTGATTCGCGGGGGACGCGCACCACGGCATGAAGCGCGTCGCTCATGGAAGCCACCGTGCCGAACGCCTCGATGTCGGGGCGCGGAACCGCTCGCTCAAACGTCAGGCGCACCTCTTTTTCGTCCGAGTAGCGCGACACCAGTTCGGCAAACGCACCGTCGAACATTTTCTCACCGTGATTGATAATCACGACGCGCTCGCACAACTCTTTCACGTCCTGCATATAGTGCGACGTCAGCAGAATCGTGGCGTGGTTTCGCGCTTGATACGTCCGCAAAAACTCGCGGATTCGCACCTGCGATACGACATCCAAGCCGATGGTGGGTTCATCTAAAAAGACGACGCGGGGTGCGTGGAGCAGGGCGGCGACCAGTTCGCACTTCATCCGTTCGCCGAGCGACAACTTGCGAACCTGCACATCCAAAATCGCGCCGATGTCTAACAGTTCGGTCATTTCGTCGAGGCGCGTTTTGTAATCGGCGTCCGAAACGCTGTAGATTTCCTTCAGCAAAAGAAGCGACTCGCGGGCGGGCAAGTCCCACCATAATTGCTGTTTTTGCCCCATCACCAGCGCGATTTGCCGCAGAAAGTCGGGGTGGCGGTCGAATGGCTTGTAGCCTAAAACGCTCGCCGCGCCGGAGGTCGGAAACAAAATCCCCGAAAGCATTTTCAGCGTGGTGGTTTTTCCCGCGCCGTTCGGACCTAAAAAGCCGATCATTTCGCCCGCGCCAACACGTACCGAAACGCCACGTACCGCCTCTTTGACCACGGTTTTACGCGACCAAAGCCCGCGAATACCGCCCCAGATTCCCGGCTCTTTTTGTACGGACGCGAACGATTTTCGCAAATCGTTCGTTTCAATCACGGTGTCGGTGGCAAGGCGGGGAGAAGACGCGGCGGGGGAAAAAATCACATTCCCTATTCTACCGCATCAAAGGAATACTTTTGCCGCGTTGCCGGAAGGGCTTCACCGCGCTATACTTACAGTTAAGCCCCGTGACGAACCTTTGGCAAACCCTGCAAACCCTGCCCTACCCCGCAATTCTCCGCGCCGGGGTGGATATTGCGCTGGTCGCCTATCTCCTCTACCGCCTGATTTTACTGGCGAAAGGGCGACGGGCGTGGCAAATCATCATTGGCATCGGGATTTTCTTTGTATTCGTTATTGCGTCCGACTACTTCGGGTTAATTCTGCTAAACTTCTTGCTGAAACAGGTAACGCCGCTCGGTCCCGTGGCGATTGTGATTCTGCTCTATCCCGAATTGCGCGACATTTTGGAGCGGCTTGGTCGGCTCGACTTTTGGGGCGCACCGATTCACGTCACGCCCCGCGAGGATGTTTCGCTGACGATTGAGAAAATCGTGCGAACCGCCGTGGTGTTGTCAGGCGTGAAAACCGGCGCACTGATTGTCATGGAGCGCGAAACCGGACTCGACGATATTTTAGCAACCGGAACCGCGATGGACTGCGACGTTTCGCAGGAACTTCTCGGCACGATATTTTACAACGGAACCCCGCTCCACGACGGCGCGGTGATTATTCGCGGCAACAAAATCGCCGGAGCGGGTTGCCGGTTGCCGTCGTCCGAATCGCCGAACGTCGCTACCACGGTGCATATGCGCCACCGCGCCGCAATTGGCATGAGCGAAAACAGCGACGCCGTGATCGTGGTGGTGTCGGAAGAGTCCGGCACGATTTCGATAGCGA
>JACMIU010000710.1 GCA_014380985.1 Armatimonadota bacterium
CGGCGGAAGCGGCGGGCGAGCCGATACGTCCCGTGTTCATGGGTTCCGTGCCGCAACTGGCGAAAATAGTGGGGAAGCCGGGCTTTATCAAAGGGCGGCACGTGCTTTCCGTGAACGATCTGACCACGGAAGAAGTACGCGCTCTGTTCGATTTGACCCGCGACATTAAGATGGGGCGCAACCCCGACAACGGCAAGAACAAAACGCTTGCCATGATTTTCGAGAAACCGTCGCTTCGCACCCGTGCCACGTTCAGCGTCGCCATGACGCGCCTCGGTGGAACGCACGTGTATATGGCGCACACCGAAGTCGGACTCGGAACTCGCGAAACGCCGCGAGATGTGGCGAAATGTTTGTCGCGCTGGGTGGACGCAGTTGCGGCGCGAACGCATTCGCACGCCACGGTGCAGGAACTCGCCGCGCATTCGACCGTGCCGGTGATTTCCGCGCTGACCGACCGCGAGCATCCGTGCCAAGCATTCGCCGACTTTTACACGATTTTGGAGCATCGCTCGGAAACGGCGGGCATGAAACTCGTCTTCGTCGGCGACGGCAACAATGTCGCGCAAAGCCTAATGCTTCTCGCGCCGCGCCTCGGTACACACTTCACGCTTGCATGTCCCCCCGGCTATGAACCGCTTCCCGAAATCGTCGCGCAAGCCGAAGCGATGGCGGCGGCGCACGGAACCCGCTTCGAGATCACCCACGATGCCCTCGCCGCGTCCGACGACGCTGATATTTTGTACACCGATGTTTGGACTTCGATGGGACAAGAAGACGAAAATGAGAAGCGGGCTGCCGATTTTGCCGCCTATCAAATTAACGGCGATCTGCTCCGCGAGGCGAAAGACGATGTTCTGGTGATGCATTGTTTGCCTGCGCATCGGGGTATGGAAATCTCCGACGAAGCGATGGACGGCAAGTATTCGGTGGTGTTCGACCAAGCGGAAAACCGGCTTCACGTTCAACAGGCGTTGCTCGCGGCGGTGCTGTAAGCGGTTTGTGCGATGCGGCAGGAACGCGGCAACATCAAACGCCGAAACCATGGATGCATTCCTGAGTATCTTGCTATGGAGAAGTAGCCAACACTAAGTAAAAAATCGGAAATATGTTCCACTATTTTCGACCGACTTTAGAGAGCAGTACGCTACAAGAATAGTGGAACATATTTCCGATTTTTTACTTACATGAGTAACGATGATTTTCAACGTATCTGCGTTTGCATTTGCACCCGCAATCGCCCCGACGACCTAAATACCGCTTTGCAATCCCTCTGGGGTTCGACGTTGCTACCGGCGCAGGTGATTGTTTCCGATGATTCCGATGCGGCGCAGTCGGACAAAACCCGCGCCGTTTGCGCCGCGCAACCGCACCCCGTAGATTATGTGCCGGGACCTCGGCTCGGATTGTCGGCGAACCGGAACTGTTGTATTGACAATCTGCGGGACGACATCGCGGGCGTTTCGTATATTGATGACGACGTAAAGGTAGTGCCGGAGTTTTTGCCGACGTTCGCCAATGTGCTTGCAGAAGTGCGAGGTAAAGCGGTGATTACCGGGGGGCAGTTGGATCATGGAACCTACCTACTTCAACCGCGAAACCGTAGTTTTTGGGGACATCAAGAAGTCGTGCCGCGTGACGGTAACGACTACAGGGCGATTGTGATTAACACCACGCTTTTCCCCCGACAACTGTTTCGCACCGAGCGATTTGATGAGGCTTTGCGCTACGGTAGTGAGGAGGTGGACATGGCGGAACGTGCGGTATATGCCGGATTCCCGATTCGCTTTGTGCCGGAGGTCAACAATCTCCACTATCCGTCCCCGACGAACCGGAAGGAATACGAATCGTTCACTGAGGCGTCACGGCTATATTCACAGTACAAATATCTGCGCTATGTTAAGAAATCCCCGAAGGAAGCCGTCCGTTTCCGTCTGCTCGCGCCGTTTCATCACGTATTTAGTTTTGTGAAACAGGGAAAATGGGGCATGCTCCCCAAAGCGTTCGCGGCGATAGCGAGGGCGAACGAGCATACGCGCAACTACGAAGCCGCGCACAAAGAATAGTAATAGCGGCGTATGCAAATAAAATGCGACGCGAAGACGCAACCGATGGCATGGTTCATGCGTCTTCTTAGCACGAAAGGTTGGAATTACAAGAATGCAACAGCAAAAAAGCGGTCTGTTTCAAATCGGGGCGGCAATAGTGGTTTTGGGAATTGCGGTGAAAGCCGCGCTTTGGATCGGTGCGATTCTTAACCCGCTGGCATGGTGGGCGGTGGTCATCGGCGTAATTTTGATGGTGATAGGATTGGTTGCGCCGGGGCGCAATTCCTAATAAAAGCAAGGAGAATATCTCGTGTCACTTCGTGTATCGCTTGCCGCCGTTCGCACGTATGACGCGCTCAAGCGTCGCCCCGGCGCGTCGCCGCGGGAATCGGACGCCCGCGATTTCGCGCTGATTGGCGTGGTCGAGGAGCGTATCACACGGTTCGTCAACGAGTACGAACTGACCGGGCAAACCGGTATGGGCGGTGCGCTGTATGTGTTCTGGTTCGAGGTGGAACGCGAAATCGCCGCCGGACGATTTGACGATCTGGTTCCCCGCTTGTGAGCGCGTCACCGGTTGGCGAGGCGTAGCGGTTCCGGCGCGTCCGGGTTTTGCAAGCGCGATAGTTGTGTTCGCGCTTCGGACGTGAACACGGCTTCCTCAAACCCTGCGGCAATCACCGCTTCGTATTCGGCGCGGGCAAGGTCGTCGCGCTCCTGCTTCGCGTAGCACGCGGCAAGCCGGGCGTGTGCCTCGGCTTGGGCAAGCGGTTTGCCCGCGCACTGGGTCAGCACGATTTGAAACTGCGTCGCGGCGGCGTCATAATCGCGCAGGGCGAACAGGGCAAGCCCCACCAGTTCTTGAACGCTCGTTTTTTGCTTGGCGGCGTTTGTGGTCGGCATATCCGCGAGCAGGCGGCGGGCTTTGTCCTCGTCGCCACGGACAGCGAAAAGCCATGCCCCCGTCGCGTAGCGCAATGCCTCGGTGTCATCGTCCACGACGTCGGGGGGAAGCGCGTCCCATGTTTCTCCCGCCGCACCGACCTTGCCCGCCCGCAAACATAGATGTATTCGCTTCAATTCGCTGGCGATCCGTATATTTAGAAAACTTTTGCGAACCATGCCGGGAATCACTCCAATGCTCGATTTATGCAGGTTCTCTTGAATGGTTTCAAGTTCCGATTGAAAACGATTGTGCGCGGCAATCGCTTCGTCGTATCGTCCCATCGCGCAAAGTATTGCGGCTTCCTGCGAGGCAAGTCCGATTGCCTCCGTCGAAGATGCGGCGGGGCGGGCAACTTCTATGCGGCGTAGTGCTTCGGCAAATTGTCCACGTTTGGTCAAAAGCGAAGCCGATAGTGCGATATTTGCTCCCGTTTCGCTGGGTTCGCCGGACGAACTTTCCGCAAGGGCAAGGGCTTGCGCTTCCAAGACTTGCGCCTCCCCTTCGCGGTTTGCGGCGCGTAGCCACGTCGCCTGCTGACGCAATGCCATCGTGCGGTATGTCGCCGAATAACCACCATCCGTTACCCGCCGCGTCCAGTCCGTTGCCGCGTCTGCGTCGCCGAGAGTGTGCGCAAGTTGCGCCAATTGCAATATTAGTAGTGGGGCATAACCGGCATTGTACGCTTTCCTGAGCAATGAAGACTGCACCAACCGTAGTAACTCCTGACCAACCTGATACGCTTCGCCCGTTTTCCCTTGTTTCTGCAAATCGTGCAAACTTTTACTTCCTTTGCTGAAAAGTAACAAGGGCACCAGTAGAACGGCGACCAACAGCACTGCCATGCCGACAACGGCGAGCCAAATGTAAAGTGGTAACCAATAGCTCATGCGGGCGGTACTCGAAACGAACGTATACATTTTACCCTACCGTACAAACTTAGTGGGCGGGTAAACCCGCCGGTTATGCTACAATAATCGTATGCAAACGCCCGACCCTATCGCCCCCATCCCGGTGGAGCCTGCCGACCTGCTCCGTGAGCATTTCGGTTGGAGCGAGTTCAAGGGCGGGCAGGAAGCGGTTATCCGTTCGCTTTTAGCGGGGCGTTCCGCCCTCGCCGTGTTTCCGACCGGGGGCGGCAAATCGCTGTGCTACCAACTGTCCGCACTGGTGTTCCCCGGCGTGACGGTGGTCGTGTCGCCGCTGATCGCGCTGATGAAAGATCAGATTGACTTTCTGCACCGACACAACATCGCGGCGGCGCGGCTTGATTCTTCCCTCTCTCTTGACGAAACCAAAGCAGTGGAAGCTGGAATGGTCGCCGGGACGCTGAAACTGCTCTATGTGTCGCCGGAGCGGTTCAACAACGAGCGGTTTTTGTCGCTCCTTTCGCGGACGCACCTGTCGCTGTTCGCGGTGGACGAGGCGCACTGCATCTCGGAATGGGGGCATAACTTCCGCCCCGACTACCTGAAACTCGCTGAAACTGCCCGCACTCTCGGCGCGGAACGCGCCCTCGCACTGACCGCAACCGCGACGCCCGCCGTCGCCGAGGACATCCGAAAAGCGTTCGACATCGCCCCCGCCGACACGGTGATTACCGGCTTTTACCGCTCGAATCTGCGCTTCGCCACCACGCCCGTATCCGCCGATAAGCGCGATGCCCTGCTGTTGTCGCGGCTACAAAAGCGCAAGCCGGGCGCGACGATTGTTTACGTAACGCTACAGAAAACGGCGGAGCGAATCGCGGCGTACCTTGCGGCGAGCGGCTTCAATGCCGTCGCCTACCACGCCGGGATGGAGAACGAAGCCCGCGCTTCCGTGCAAGATGCGTTCATGGCGTCGCCGGATACCGTGGTCGTGGCGACAATCGCGTTCGGGATGGGCATTGATAAAGCCGACGTGCGCTACGTCTACCACTACAACCTGCCGCATTCGCTCGAAGCCTATTCGCAGGAGATTGGACGCGCCGGGCGCGACGGGGAACCCTCCACGGTGGAACTGCTCGCTTGCCCCGACGATGTGCCGACGCTACAGAACTTCGCCTATGGCGATACCCCAACCTACGCCGCGATTTTCGCGCTGGTGTCAGAACTGCTGTCGCTGGGCGAACGATTTGACGTTGCTTTGTATGACCTGTCCTCGCGCTTCGATATTAGGCTTCTGGTCATGAAAACGGTTTTGACGTACCTTGAACTGATGGGCGTCGTGAAGCAAGGCACACCGTTCTACGCGGGCTACGAGTTTCGTCCTCTGCCCCCGCACACGCCCGCAACTATCGCCGGAGCGTTCCCCGGCGCGGCGGGCGAACTGGTGACAAACCTGTTCGCTATGGCGAAGCGTGGCAAAATCTGGTTCTCGCTCAACCCCGAAACCGTTGCCGAATCGCTCGGCGTGGAACGAAAGCGCGTTACCCGTGCCCTTGAAGTCATGGAGGAGCGCGGCTTTATCGAACTGCGGGCGAGCGACACGCGGCAGGTTTTCACCCGACTTCGCCCCGAAGAAGACGCTACCGCTATCACCGAAGACCTGATGGCGCGGTTCGTCACCCGCGAGGAGAACGAAATCACTCGCCTTCGCCGCGTGTTGCAACTGGTCACGCACGACGGCTGTCAGGTCAACGAACTGGTAGGCTATTTCGGGGAAACGCGGGACGCGCCGTGCGGACACTGCACCTTCTGCTTAACCGGCAAGCGGCAGGTTCTCCCGTCCGCGACCGAACCGCCGCCGCTGGACGACGCCGTTTTGGAGCAGGCGACGCAATTACAGGAGCAGTTTCCCGACGCTTTGGGGAGCGACCGGCAGTTGGCGCGGTTCCTATGCGGATTGTCGTCGCCCGCACTGACGAAGGCGCGAATCACGAAACACGCCCTGTTTGGCGCACTCGAAAGCCGACCGTTCGGCGAGGTATTGGACGCGGTTTCCGGGTAAAACGGTAGAAAGAAGGAACCCTACCATGTCCGATATTTTGAACGCCGCGCAAGCCGTCGCCGATGATGCCCACAAGCGCATCCGCGTTTTTTCCGATATTCCCGCAGACGACGTGCCGCTTTTCGGCGACACGGTACACGGCGCGTTGCTCCGTGCTTGCCGGAACGCGACTGATGACGAGCGAGACGCGGCATTACGCGCTCTCGAACCGATAGTGCGAACCGCCGGTTCTTACCACGTAGGGATTATCGCTATCGTTTGCGGCACACTTGTGGAATGGGGCGGCAACCCGGCGATTGTCGCGTCCGCGCTTCTTGACCGGCTGACCGAACACGTTGCGCTGGCAACCGTGGCATGGCTACGCGAGGATAACGAAACTCCGGAACGACTTTTCGAGCGGAATGCCGAAGCGTATGGCGCGTCCCGAACTATTCAGTTCGCGTTGCTTGCAACGATGGCAATAGTGTGCCGCGATATACCCGCCCGACAGTATGCCCGCGCAACTCCCGGACTCGTAGATGCACTCGAAAAACTGGTGTCGCTGGAGCCTTTCGTGCCGGAAGCCGATTTCCTGTTGCAGGTTCTCGCGCTCACCGACGGCATGAATCTAACTATTCTGCACCCCGAAACGCGCCGGGGCTACCGCGTTTCGCTCGAAGCAGTGGGCTCCAATTTCCATCTGTTCACGCTTTTGCAGGGCGCGCTTATCGGCGACCCGGCGCAAGGTTTTCTGCCCGGCACACCGATAAGCGCGGTAACGATGGCGATTGCCAAAGGCGAAGTTTCCCCCGACGAAGATACCTATGATGTAGCACGGTTTCAGTTCTACAATTGGTTCGCGCTAAAGCCGGATGGCACGATAGACGGCGCGAATATCGCTTCATGGATTTGGGGCGAAGGTTCGCCCGCTGACATTGCTCCACTGGACGGCGAACGAATCGTAGTTTTAGGCGAAACGGTGTTGGCGATTCGGTCGTGGAGCGGCTTCTTTCTTAATATCCATACCGCACTACGCTCCGACGTTCGCGTCACGGCGCAACTTTCCGACGCCGAAGTCACCACCTATATTGACCGCATCAAGGCGCAAAAGGCTCCGTAGCGAACGTTTCCCGCTTCCTACCTGTATATAACTTTATGAATGACGAAGAATTAGGGCGCGTGCTGAAGGCACTCGCTGACCCGAACCGCCGCCGCATCTTGGAACTGCTGGCGGAGGCGAAAACCACCTGCGACACCGGTATCAACTGTTCGCGCATCACCGGGCAACTCACGGTGTCGCAACCAACGGTTTCGCATCACATGAAAGAACTCGCCACGGCGAACCTCGTTACCATGACCCCGAACGGCACCGCGGCGATTCTGTCCTTGCGCCGCGATACGCTCGAAACCGCGTTTGCCACTCTGCGCGAACGTTTTCACCTGTCCACGAAATAATTTTTCCCACGGTGGAACTTTAACCCATACATAGATTGTCATCTATATCGAAGATGGTCAATATAGGCTACCGGAACGATACAAGGAAACAAAGCTATGGGACGAATGGATAACAAGGTTATATTGGTAACGGGCGCGACTTCGGGAATCGGCGCGGCGACCGCGATTCTGCTGGCGCA
>JACMIU010000711.1 GCA_014380985.1 Armatimonadota bacterium
CCGGTCTTCGCCGTCGGTTGCGCCGGGCGTTTGTCCGAAGTAGTTCTGCGCGTCACGGTCGCCCGCCACGCTTGCCGCGATTCGCACACGCCAACCGTCTTGGAGCGGCACACCGCTTTTCACGGCGCGGGACGTTAGAACCTGCCCCGCCCGCGACGGCGGCACGATAATCGTGCAGTCGCGTAGAGCGCGAACCCAATACGCTCGGAACGGCAGCAGTTGCCCACCGGGGAACACATTGAAGTTATACGAGCGGGAAGGCACATCCCAACCGACCAACTGCGCGTTGATCAGTTCGGCATCAATTGCTTCCTGCAATGTGAAGTCGCGCACTCCGGTTGGCGTGTTTTGCCGAATCGAAACCGAGCTCCAGTTGACCGGAAACTCGAACGGTGCGCCAATCAGGTTCCAGCCGGGGATGCCCCGGAAGTTGTTGCTGTCGTCCTCTACACCGAACAACGGAATCGCTACCGGCGCAGTGGAAGGCGTGCCGGTAGTTTGCAGAACCCGCGATTCGGTCGTGTTCATCCAGTAGCCCACACCAATCGGCGCGGTGGATACGGTCGGATTGCCGACCGCATACGACAGCGGCACGGGAGCGCGTTCGGGGTGAAGCGGGTCGGCGACGTGAAACTGGTTCGCCAGCCGTGCATACGCATCGTCGCGGGCGGTGTCGCCGGGAACATACTGCGCGTATACCGAGTCACCGGTTCCCGCCGGGTTGAGCGGGTTCCACCGTTGCACCGAAAAGCCCGTGCCAAGACCGAGAATCTGTTGTTCCGGCGAAACGCCGCCCGTAGTCGTCGGTTGGAACGGCACGGAGAATAGGGTTAGCCCGGTCGGCTGGCTGTAATCCAACACCTCGAAGAACTGCGTTTGCACCGAAGTATCGCCGCGATAGGTCAGGGACAAGGTCGCTTTGTAGCGTCCTTGCGCCAAATCGGTATCGAGAGCGGGAAGCGGGAACGACTTAGTGTTAAACAGCGACTCGTCCGCACCCTGCGCCGGTAGTTCCGACGCAGCAATAGTGCGCGTTTGCACCACGGTTGAGGGGGTGGTCGCGGTTTCGATGCGAAGCACAAGCGACGTTTCCGCTGGATTCGCCCCTATTTCACGGATCACGTTTCCGACGCCGGTTAGCCCGATAGCGAACGCGGGACGGCGTGTGTAGGTGGTCGAGCGGTCGGACGTAATCGAGCCGTTGACCGCCGCGCCGAGTTGGTTGCCGCCGAGTAGCGCGAGGCGGGGGCGAAGCGCACGGGCGACATCAAGCAGACCTGCGCCGTAGGCTTGCGCCGATGTAACCGTCGTGTTTGAGAAAAGGTCGGTTTTGTTCGGTGCGGGAAGCGAGCGTGCCGAAGCGGTTAGCAAGCCGATAATCTCGCTTGGTCGCGCCCCCGCCGCTGTCAAAAGGGCGACAGCACCGGTAACGTGCGGGGCGGACATCGAAGTACCGACCTTATAATCGTATCCCGCCGCAGGACCTGTGCCGGGAAGCGCGAGCGGATGAGTAGAAAGTATCTGTGTTTGTGAAAGGGGCAAAAGCGGCTCGTCAAAATCACCACCGGGTGCGACGATGGTTATATTGCCGCCGTAATTAGA
>JACMIU010000712.1 GCA_014380985.1 Armatimonadota bacterium
TTATTTACACGATGATTCAGGAAATGGCGACAGGTCTAAACTACACGAACCTGCGCCGCCGCGTCGAGACCGAGGGCGACGAAGCATTAGCGCGAACCCTGCGCTGGGTATCCAGCGACGAGTCGGCGCACTACAATTTCTTCCGCAAAGGCGTCAAAGCGTTTTTGCAATTGGAGCCGGACGAAACGATTGCCGACTTGAAGTTTGTGTTTCAGCATTTTGTGATGCCCGCGCACGCGCTGATTCCCGACTGGGCAAGCCGCGGCGAAACCATCGAATCGTCGGGCATCTACACGCCGAAGGTGTACCTGTCGAAAATCTACCGCCCGGTCTTGGAGGATTTAGGCGTGACGCGACAACAACTTAAGGAAGCGGGAATCGCCGGACGCGAAGCCGATTATGTGACCGACAAGCGCGAAGCGGCGGAAATCGAGGCGAAGCGGGCGACATTTAACCGCACGGTGCTGGTTCCGGCGTTCCCTCCCCCGCTCGCGCCGGTCGGTCGCCGGACTTTGGCGACGGCGGGATAAGGGGCGGGGATGTTCCATCCTCCGGTTGGGGGCGTTCCGCCTGAGTACCCTGCGGGTACGGGCTATACTGCCGCCGATGGCTTTCTTCGTATCCGCAGGATACACAGGCGGAACGCCCCCAACCGGAGGATGGAACATCCCCGCCCGTCAAATAAAAACCCGGTAAGTCGGCGTTCCGAGGTACAGACCGAGGAGCGACCACAACGCGCCGATCGTGTAATCGCCCAGCACCAAGCCGAGGAAGAACGGCACGGCGCGTTTGTGCGCGTCCATCCCACCGTAGCGCGTGATGCAGAGTTTGGCGAGCCACGCGACAAACACACAGAACCAGAAGTAGTTCATCGCATACGATACGCCGAGCGCGAACCCGGTTGGGTGCAGGGGCCACCAGACATACGCTTGCCGCAGATACGCAAGAGCGGCGGTGAAAATCAGCCCGCCGACAAAAAAGCCGAACGATTGTTCCGCCGGTCGTTGCCCCGCCTGTAGCCAGCCGGAAAGTTGGGCAAAGGCTTCGTTGCCGACCCACCACTTGTAGCCCGCCGCCTTCGCCGTTGCGCCCGCACCGTAGGTAGTGAAATAGTTCGCGCCGAACGTGGTCAGCAGGGACACTACCGCCGCCAGAGCGAACACGCCGAGAAGCGGGGCGAACGGCATTTTTCGCCCCTCCCCCATCTTGAAGCCTTCCAAAAAGTTCGGCATCGGGTGGCAACGGTAGCCCCGGTTGAACCAGTACATACTTTGCATTCCGATCAGGGAAGAATCGCCGATAGCGCGGGTTCCGAGGAGCGTCACCAAAATATCGGCGGGCTTGACGAAAACAATCTCGTGAGGCGTCCCGAACTCCGCCCGTACGCGGGTAATGGCGATCGACAGCACGAAAAAGATGCCGAAAAACGCTGCCGCCGTGCCGGGGGCGATACCGAGCAGATAACTCCACGCGAGCAAAAATACCGCGCCGAACGCGAGACCGAGAAACGCCCACCGGTAGCGGGTGTTTTCCTTTGCGCTCTCGGCGTCTTCGGCGGTTTTTCCGCCAAACGCGCCCTCGAATGCGTTCGCCAGATATTTGCGATTGGCGTAGATAATCGAGGCGGCGACGCCGATCCACGCCCCGGCGGAAATCTCTTTCAGATAGGGCCAGCCGACGCCCGCCGAGGGGCCGTCCAAACCGGTGGCGCGTCCAAACACGAAGTAGGCACGGGCGAGCAGGTAGGAGAACCAGCACGAGAACGCGAGGTCGAGCGGAATCAGATAGGCAAGCCCGATGGCGAACGGATACAGTGACGTTTGCATTCCGTAGGAGCGAATCGCGTTGAAGGGCGGCGTGGTGAAATACTGCCCGACATCGTAGAGTTTGATCCACGGGTTTTCCGGCACGGACGGATAGAGTTGATGGATGCCGTTAATCAGTCCAGTCGCAAAAGCGAACGCGAAGCCCGCCCACATCAAACCGTTCTTGAAGAACGCACCGTCTTTCTCGGTCATCAGTAGCGGCAGTTGAATAATCGGAAACGCTAACTTTTCGTTTTCCGTCCACGCCTTGCGGACGATTACAGTGATACACACGAACAGAAATGTGAGCAGGAGAAAAAAGATTCCCCAGAGTGTGAGCGGTACGCTCCAATGCACGAAGTACCCTGCGGCAATATCGGGAGGCGTGTTGCCGCGATACCAGAACTTCAAGGCTTCCGGGTCGGACACGAATAAAAACTTCGGCAATCGCTCGATAAACACGTCCTGCCATTTATTCTGCGGCGCGAAGTAGTACGGGTGCGTGATCTGCCCGAACAGGTTTTGTAGCATATCGTGACCGGCAAACGTGTTGGATACCACCGCCATCAGGTACGCCGTGAGCAGTTCCTCCTGCCGGAGAACGAAGCGGCGAAGCGGCATAATGGCATGAGTCAAGCCGTTTAGCGCGACCAGCACGAGTAACAGAAAAACCGGGGTGATAAAAAGCGGGAGCGAGGAGCCGTCCAGCATATAGTAGCGCACTTCGACTTGCGTTACCCAAAGCACGTTGAGAACGGTTAACACCAGTCCGAGAAGCACGGCGCGAACGGATATGCCGGAAGGCACGGAGGCGGGAGGGGTATTCGTATCTTTCATGAATAGGCTCATTGTACGACGTGTCGCCCGTAGTTTCCTGCCGGTCAGCGCGTTTGATAGGCGGCGATATAGAGCGTGTCGCCGCTCACCCAAACCGTGCCGCCGCGCCCGGTATCGGTGATTCGGCTTAGCGGCAATCCGACCGGCACATCAAACGCTTCGGCGACACCATAACAGGGCGCGAGATTGTGCGGCAATATGCGCGGCGGATAGTTTCGCCCCCAACCATCGGCGGCGCACCCGTCCGTTACCGCCGTTGGCGTTTCCATCGGCGTGGCGCGAACGGCGGACGCGAACGAGGCGGCACGGTCGCCGAGCGAAACGCGCAGAAAAACGGCGTCGGCATACGCCCCGTGCCGCGTTGTTCCCCACGTGTCCGGCGCGAAAAATGCACCTATCGGCGGTGGCACAGGCGGCGCGTTCGCCCACAGCGTTGCGATTTGCCAGACGCGAAAAAGGTAGGCGGCGCGGACACCCCAAACGAGAAGCGCGAGGAGCGCGAACGTCAGAACGACGCGCCCCCATCGTTTCATTTCGGCAGTGCCGCCACGGTGCTTGCCGGTTTGTCGCGTGTCAAACCTATAAACGCGAAGCACATTTCGTCGGTGGTTTCCTCCCCGAAGCCCACTTCAATCGGCGGCTGGCTCGGTTGGAATGGGTTGTCAGCCGTGTTGTCATAGGTGGCGACCAAGTTCAGGCGCGTTCCTTTTGGAAGACGAATCGGTTTTTGATACCGGTACGTCATCTGCCAATTAAACTCCCAGTCGGTGATTTTGACAATGGGTATAGTTTCGCCAGTCGGGGTCAACGCGGTGACGGTCATGGTTTTGCCTAAGTAGTGCATATGCGGCAACACGTTATGTACCGTGGCGTCATAGGGCAGAATCATTGCCGCCTTGACTTCGTTATCGGCGACATTCGGCTTGAGGCGAAGCAAGGGATTGCCCAGAGCGGCGACGCGCAAAATGTCGGTGATTTTCTCGGTCGGTTTCGCGTAGTGCAGGGCGACGCGGGGGCGGTCGGTTTCGGGTTTGCCGGACTTGTGGTAATGCACCTGAAGCACGAGCCGTGCGCCCTTCGGGACTTTCACCGCCATGCCGGGGCGCAGAAGCGCGGCGTTCATGCCGGGAGCCCAGCCCGCGCCCCAGTCCCATGTTTTGACGCCCGACCCCGCGCCCGACACTTGCCAGCCGGGCTGACCGTCCGGCGACTTGCCTTCTTTTTCGGCAACCGTCGCGCCCGTGAGGTCAATGTACATAATCATGTGATGCACCACGGCACGGTTGCTCGGCAGAAACTCCATCGCCTTGACGTAAGTATCTTCGGTGAACGTTTCGCCGACCGCGAAGTCGCGGTACACATCGCCGCCATCGGCATCGAGTGTGTAGGCGCGGGAGGGCGTTACCACCGCGTTCGGGGTTCCGAGTTCCCATTCGCTGGTGCGCGGGGCGGGCGGACGCGGGGCGGTTTTCAAGTTGCCCGACGGTGCGCCCGCGTCGTGCCACGCGGCGAGCGTAGCGATTTCCTTTTCGCTCAAAACGCGCTGGTCGTCGAAGGGGCCGCCGAAGTGCGGATCGGCTTTGAACGGCGGCATTTTTCGCGCCGCCGTGTACGATTTGATCGCCGACGACCATTGTTTCGCCGATTTGTAGTTGTCCAAAAGAAACGGGCCCGCGTCGCCTTCGCGGTGGCACGACACGCAATTTTTGTTTAAGATGGGCGCGACCTCGCGGGCATACGTCACGCCCGCCGCACCCGGGACTTTCGCGGCAAGGGTCGGCAGTTCAATCGCGCACCCGAACGCTTGCGTCCGCGTTTTTGTAACGGGTTTGCCGTTTATCACCGCGTTCATCGCGTCGCGGGCGTCGCTTCGCGTGACCAGCGTTGTATCGGCGTTGTCGTCAATACGCCCCATGTATTTGATTTCGCCCGCCGCGTCCGTCAGAATCGCTTGCGGCGTGGTGGTCGCGTGGAGGCGTTTCGCAAGGGAGCCGTCGGTGTCGCGTACCCGCGTCAGTGCTTGCAGGTTGCGCGTTTTCGCCCACTTCGCAAACGCCGCATCGCCGAACGCCGCGTCGCCGCCGCTGTAGACGAGCGTGATGGCAACGCCGCGCCCGGCATAATCGCGCTGGAGTGCGGTATAGCGCGTCGCATACCGGTTTGCTATCGGGCAGTCCGGCGACACGAACAGGTACAAGTTAGCGACGGTTGCTTGTTTTGCCGGTGTTGCGGCAAACGCGAGCGGCGCGGCAAGCGCGGGCAGGACGAGTAGCGCGGGGTGGATTCGGAGCATACGCAAAGCGAGGATTCCTTCTGATGTTATTCTACGGCGATATTGACGGGTTTGTCACGCGGAAGGTTCATAAATCGTAGGCGGTATAATGGGCTATGCCTGCCGCAACGTTTCCGACCGTGCTTCATTTGCTTCGTCCCGCGCAAGGCGGAATGCGCGAGTTAGTCCGCGCTCTGCTTCTCGCCGCGCCGGTAGGCGTCCCCCCGCTTCTGTGCGCCCCCGCCGAAACTCTGGAAGCATTCGCGGACGCCGTGCCGGATTCGCGCCGATTGCCGCTCCCGATGCTTGCCGCGCCGCACCAGCAGATCGCCGGGGGGCAGGTCGCCGCCCGCTTCGCCAAAAAGCAGGGAGCGGACTTGCTCCACGGTCACGGGCTACGCTTCGCGCCGTTATTCGCGTCGGCATCGGTGGCGTCGGGGTTGCCGCTCGTGGTGTCCCTTCACAATTTAGTGCCGCCGGATATGAACGGCTTGCAGAAGGCGGCGGCGGGTGCGGCGTTGTCGCGGGCGACGCGCATTATCGCCGTGTCGGACGCCGTAGCAAAAAGTGCGGCAACCGTCGCACCCGCCTCGCGCATTGAAACCATCCCGAACGGAATTGAAACGGCGCGGTTCGCCATCGCGGACGCGGCGAAACGCGAGCAGGTACGTGAGTCGCTCGGCGTTGTCGGTGACGCGCCGGTAATCGTGTGCCTCTCGCGCCTGTCGCCGGAAAAAGATGTCACGAATCTGTTAGAGGCGTTCGCGCTGGTTTTGCCCGATTTTCCCGACGCCCGGCTATTTATCGCCGGGGACGGCAAACTGCGCCCCACGCTCCAGTGGCACATCGAACTACTCGGAATCGGCGACTCGGCGCACCTGCTCGGTTCCCTTCATCGGGAAGCGGTCGCTGATCTGCTCCATGCTTCGGATATTTTCGCGCTGTCGTCGCGGGAAGAAGGCTTGTCGCTCGCGGTGCTGGAGGCGATGGCGGCGGGACTGCCGGTGGTCGCCACGCGGGTTGGCGGCTTGCCGGAAGCGGTCGCGGAAAACGTGACTGGCTACCTCGCGCCCCCGCAGAACCCGCAAGCGTTCGCGGCGCAACTAACGCGGTTGCTCGGCGATACGGAAGCAAGAACGCGAATGGGCGACGCCGGACGTGCCCATGTTCGGGAACGCTTCACGCAGGAGCGGATGATCGCGCAAACATTCGGGGTGTACGAGCGGGCGATGCGTCATTGAAGCAAACCGTTTTCGCCGCAATCGTGTTGCTGTTGGTGCTTGCCGGTGCGGTTCTGCACCCGCGCTTATCGCCCGCTCCGGTCGCCCTTGCGCCTTCCGCAAGCAGCGTCGTGCTAATCGCGGTGGAAGGGTTGCCCGTGTTCGACCGTGCCGGTGGCTACGCGGCGTACCCGCACCTGCGCGAACGCTCGGACACCGGCGCGACCGGGCTAATCCCGACGCGCAACGGCTCCGTAGATGAACTCGATTTCGACGCCGGAATGCGTGTGCTAATCGCCGGTTCGCGTTCGCCCGACGCCGACGCGCCGACGTTGCTCACCGTGGCGGCAGGCAAAACGAAGTTTTCGCCGACCGCGCCCCGTCCATTCTCCCTGCGCCGCTTCATCGGGCGCGACGCCGTGCAGAACGCCGACCGTTTTGTCGGTTCCCTGTCTCCCGAAGCCACGGTGTTAATCGTCGGCGTCACGCCTACTGCGGATGCACTGGCAAACCGCGAACGGGTCGCCCCGATGATTCTGTCCGCGCCGAGCCTGCGGCAAAACGCGCCGCATTACCTGACTTCGCCCTCGACGCGAAACCGCGCCGGATTGTGCGCCCTGACTGATGTGGCGGCAACGGCCGCCGTGCTTGTCGGCGTACCCGAAACCATCGGCGACGGGCGGGCGATGCGAACGATTCCCACCGCGCTTTCGCCGGGTGAACTGCGCTCACGGCTCCACCGGAACGCCACAGTTTGGGCGCAACAGTCCCGCGAACAACGCGCTCTGCCCGCTTTGCCGTGGGTACTGGTAGCGTTGGTCATTGCGGCAATATTCGCGCCGGAGGGGCGGATAAAAACGGCGGCGCGAATCGCCGTGCTTGCCGCCCCGATAAGTCTGGTGATTGCCGCGCCGTTCGTCCCCGCCCCCGCCCCGCCGTGGTGCGTCTACGCGCTTGCGGCGACGGCGACCGGAGTTTTCGCCGTCGCCGGGGCGCGGATACCGGCGTGGGGGCAACGGTTGCCGCGTCTCCTTGCCATCGTCACCGCGCTAACTGTCGGAGCCGACACGCTTACCGGCGGCACTCTTTTAGCCCGAACGCCGCTTTCCTACTCGGTTCTGGAGGCGGCACGATTTTACGGCATCGGCAACGAAATATCGGGCTTGTTTCTCGGCGCGGCACTTATCGCAGTCGGCACACAACCACTCGCGGCGACACTGCTCTACGGTGGCGCGGTCGCTATGACATTCGGTGCGCCCGCGCTCGGCGCGGATGCGGGAGGGTTTGTCGCGTCGCTGGTTGCATTCTCGGTGCTGGCGTTTCGCGGCGCAGGGCGAAAGGTTAGCGCGGGGAAAATCGTTGCGGCAGGAGTTGCCGTTGTTGTTGCAGGGGCGGCGTTCGCCCTGTGGGACGGGTCACGCCCCGCGCAGACGCGAACGCATATCGGCGGCGCGGTGGTGCGGGCGCGGGAGCAGGGCGGCAAAAGCCTTGCGCCGATGATTCGGCGCAAGGTGAGTATCAATGCTTACTTACTAATATTTTCGCCGTGGTCGGCACTGCTCGCGGCACAATCGGGCGCGATACTGCTCCGGGCGCGGGAGCGAAAAAAGGCGGGCTTGCTTGCCTATCCCCCGCCGCAAGCGGGACTGAACACCGGGATCATCGCGCTGTTATTGCTCAATGACTCCGGCGTGGTCGCGGGTGCGACGTGCGCCCTATGGCAGGGGGGGCAAGCCGGGGAAAAGTCGCAAACTTAGAAACGCAAACCCGCCATTACCTGAAAGCCACCAACAAACTGGTTGTCGTACTTAAACGGATAGTGGTACTTAACTTCGGTGAAGAACGTTTTGGTGACGTTCAAACCGACCGTGCCGTACAATCCGAAAATGAACTTGTCCTTGTTGGAGGTCAAGCCCGGCAGGTCGAGTTTCACGTTGTATAGACCGATTCCACCACCATAGAAATAGTTTTGTTTTCCATCGGTGAAGTTTTGTCCGATGGTAATCGGAATCATCCGGTAATCGCCCTGCTGAATGATGCCTACGGTAAAAACCGAATACGAACCGTTTAGCTGGATTAAGTTCTCCACGGTGTATTCGACTTCCGCCGAGAACATCACGTCGCTTCCGGCGCGGCGAGCGGTCGCCTCGGACGGATTGAAAGCCCCTAACTTCACGGCGAGCGGTTTGAGAACCGCCGTCGGAAGGGTCTGTGCCTGTGCGGCGGTTTGCCCGCCGAAAATACCGGTTGCAAGGCACGTGGCGACGGTCATCATGCCGAACGCCCCGATTGTGCCGCGAAAAATGGTCAACGCTATCCTCCTACTGTGTCCCGCCCGCGATAAAATTAGACTGTGCCGGGGTCGGTTTGCTGTGCCGATTATAGGCAGGAACGCCCGCCCTGTCAAGGGGTAGCTCTCCTGCGGCAAAAAACGCACGGCTTGCACGTAGTTTAGAGGAGACAATCGCGTCGAAAGTTGCGTTTTCTACCCCGCTTACCGCGCTTAGTTTTTCGACACACCGACCGGAACCGGGATGCGGTTCAGAAGATCGGCAACAACCGCCGTGTCGCCGATTCCCCGCGCCCGTGTTTCCGGCGTCAGTACGACGCGGTGCGCGAGAACGAACGGCGCGAGCGTTTTCACATCGTCGGGCAAAACGAAGTCGCGCCCCAGCGTCGCAGCATAGGCTTGTGCGGCGTGAAGCAGAGCGAGGGAGCCACGCGGCGATGAGCCGACTTCCACCTGATGATGCTCACGGGTCGCGGTGACAATCGAAACGATGTACTCCTGCACCGATTTGTGGACATGAACCGACCGCACGGCATCCTGAAGTTCGAGCAACTCTTCGGTGGAAAGCAGGGCGCGAATCATGGCTAAGGGGTGCGCCTTAACCTGTTGCCCCAAGATTCGCACTTCGTCGTCGCGGGACGGGTATCCGATCGAAAGACGCATCAAAAAGCGGTCTAACTGCGCTTCGGGAAGCGCATAGGTTCCCGAATGCTCGATATTGTTTTGCGTCGCAATCACGAAAAACGGGCGCGGAAGCGGGTGCGTTACGCCGTCGGACGTGACCTGCAACTCCTCCATACATTCGAGCAAGGCGGCTTGCGTCTTCGGCGTCGCCCGGTTAATCTCGTCGGCAAGCACGACATTGGCGAAGATGGGCCCCGCCCGAAACTCGAAATCCTGCGTTTTCTGATTGTAAATCGAAGTGCCGGTGATGTCGGCGGGAAGCAAGTCGGGCGTGAACTGAATCCGCTTGAATGCCGAGCCGAGCGACATAGCGAGCGTTTTGGCGAGCGTGGTTTTTCCGACACCGGGAATATCCTCGATTAGCAAGTGACCGTTGCACAGCAGGGCGACCACGGCGAGTTCCACCACGTCGCGCTTGCCAATGACCACGGTTTCCACCCGTTCGACCACCTGCCGAATCTGCTCCGCCACTTCGATACTGCCGGTTATTGGTTTGTTGCTGCCAACCATACGCTGTTGTGTCATCCCGTTCCGAAAATTGCCAAGTGAGTGTAGCACGTCAAAGCCTCGGGCGTCAATCGGTTAGCGCGTTTTCGCGCACGAACGCGCCAAATGAAGCGAGGGCGCGGCAACCCATCAGCGATCCGCGCTCCTTTTTGTCGCGCACCCGGTCGCCCGGTAGCGGCGGCACGATTCCCCAACAGGCGTTCATTGGCGCGAACGCTTTTCCTTCGTAGGCGGCGACATATTGCGTCAGCGAACCGAGTATGGTTTCGGGCGGGAACGTCACCGCATCTCCCCCGCTTGCCAGTCGTGCCGCGTTGATTCCAGCGACCACACCCATCGCCGCCGACTCAAGGTAGCCTTCGACGCCGACGATTTGCCCCGCGAATAACACGTTCGGGCGCGTTCGCAGTTGTAGCGTGGCGTCTAAAAGCGTCGGGGAATGGATGTACGTGTTGCGGTGCATCACACCGAATCGGACAAACTCGGCGTTTTCGAGTCCCGGAATCATTCGCAGAATGCGCTTCTGCTCGCCCCATTTCATCCGCGTTTGAAATCCGACCAGATTGTAGAGCGTGGCGGCTTTGTTCTCCTGCCGCAGTTGCACCACGGCATGGGGCCAGCGTCCGGTTTTCGGGTCGGTCAAGCCGACCGGTTTCAAGGGTCCAAAGGCAAGCGTTCTTGCCCCGCGTGACGCAAGTTCCTCGACCGGCAAACACGCCTCGAAATACTTGATGTCCTCGAAATCGTGCACCGGCGTGAGTTCGGCTTTGGCGATTTCCGTCACCAACGCTTCGTATTCCTCTTTGTTTAGCGGGCAGTTCAGGTATGCCGCGTCGTCGCCGGTGTCGGCGTCCAAGCCCTTGCCCCGGCGCGACGCCCGAAACACTTTGTCATAATCAATCGTCGCCGCGTCCACAATCGGCGCGACGGCATCGTAAAAATATAGGTCGTAGCGACCAGTGAGTTCGCCGATTTGCGCGGCAAGCACGTCGGAAGTCAGGGGCCCCGTCGCCACCACCGTGATGCCGTCCGCGCCGATTTCGGTTGCCTCGGCACGGACAAACTCGATATTCGGATGGTTCTGCAACCGCTCCGTGACGCGCTCGGCGAAAACTTCGCGGTCAACCGCGAGTGCCTCCCCCGCCGGAATCGAGGTTTCATCGGCGCACGAAACAATCAGCGAGTTTAGACCACGCATTTCCGCCTTCAGAACGCCCGAAGCGTTTGATAAATGGTTCGACTTGAACGAGTTGGAGCAGACGATTTCCGCCGCGTTGCTCGTCTGGTGCGCCGGAGTATTTTTGACCGGGCGCATTTCCACAAGGCGCACCTTGACGCCCCGCTCCGCCGCTTGCCATGCCGCTTCGCTTCCCGCCATTCCCGCGCCCAAAACCGTGATCGTGTCGTAATTCATATCGGTATTGTATCGCGGGGCGGTGACACTTGCGCCGTTGCGGAAAGCGCGTTACACTAAGCGTATCATAAACACAAAGAGAGACTGAATGAAAATCGAAAACTCTGACGCTTTGCTCATCGTGGATGTGCAAAGCACCTTTTGCCCCGGCGGAACCCTGCCGGTTGCGGGGGGCGACCGCGTGATTCCGGTGATTAACGCGCTTTTGCCGCTTTTCGCCGGGCGCGTGTACGCCTCGCAGGACTGGCATCCGGCAAATCACTGCTCGTTCGTGGCGCAGGGCGGTGTGTGGCAACCGCACGCCGTGCAGAATACCGAAGACGCCGCGTTACATCCAGGTTTGGACACGGGCGCGATAGCGCGAATCGTGCGAAAAGGAACGCAACCCGACCGCGATGCCTACAGTGCATTCGACGGAA
>JACMIU010000713.1 GCA_014380985.1 Armatimonadota bacterium
CGCGGGTTTCGGACATCGGCATCGGCGCGAATATCGCCACGCTCGCCGGGCATGGCACGATACGCAAGCGCGTGATGGGTATGTCGAACGCCCTGCCGGACGCGAAACAGTTAGCCGGAATGGAGCGCGAATTAGAAACCGCACTGAACGCGGGAGCCATCGGGCTGTCGTCGGGATTGGAATACGTGCCGGGAATGTACGCCGATGTCGCCGAACTGACCGCGCTGGCAAAGGTGGCGAAACGCGCCGGGGGCTTCTACGCGACGCACCTGCGCGACGAGGGCGACCATCTCGAAGAAGCCGTTGCCGAAGCGTTAGCGGTCGCCGAGGGCGCGGGGCTACCGCTTCAACTTTCGCACCACAAAGCCGAACGACGCGCCAACTGGGGCAAAGTGTCTCAAACACTCGCTATGGTGGACGCGGCACAAGCGCGGGGCGTGGACGTGCTTCTCGACCAGTATCCGTACACGGCGTACCAGACAAGCCTTGCGACGATTGCCCTGCCGCCGTGGGGCGTCGGCGGTTCGCCGGAAGCACAGGCGGAAAAGTTAGCCGACGCGGCGTTTCGTGCGACGGTTCGGGAGGCGATGGCAGCGGTCGGGGTGGACTACGCGCTGGTGCAAATCTCGAACTGCCCCGCCCACCGCGAGTATCAGGGGCGCATGGTCGCCGAAATCGCCGCGAGCGAAAAACAAGACCCCCGCGATCTGATTCTGGACGTGCTTTCGGAAGGCGAAGGCTGGATTTCGGCGGCGCACTTCGCGCTTTCGGAAGCCGATGTCGAGCGCGTCCTGAGCGATTCCCGCGTCATGATCGGCTCCGACGGCGTGGCAACGTCACCGACTTCGGTGGGAACGTCCGATCGTCCGCACCCGCGCACCTACGGCACGTTTGCCCGCGTGTTCGGGCGGTACGTGCGCGAACAAAAACTGCTGACTTGGGCGGAAGCGATTCGCCGCATGACCTCGCTTCCGGCGCAGCGCATTGGCTTAGCCGGGCGCGGTACGCTTGCGCCGGGTAGCATCGCCGATATAGCCGTATTCGATCCCGAAACCGTGGGCGACGCGGCAACATTCGACGCGCCCCACGCTTACGCCCGCGGCATCGAATATGTTTTCGTCGGCGGAGAAATCGCCTTGCGTAGCGGCGTTTTGACCGGAGCGCGAAGCGGCGTGGTGCTACGTCGTGGGGCATCCGGCGCGGTCGGGTAGGTTGCCGAATGCCCCGTCCGCGATTCTATGTGCTTTGCGTAAAGTACCCGCTTTCGCGCATATCTTCCAGAAGCCCGACTTCTCGCGGTTCCCAGCCCAAAGCGGCGCGGGTGACGGAACTCGCGGTCGGGTTGTCCACGCCGACGAAGCCCGCGATCCAGCCAAAATGTATTTTCGCCTCATCGTCCGTCAGACTTTTCACCGGCACTCCCAGCCCCGCTCCAATCGTTTCGGCGATGGAGCGCATCGGAATCCCCTCCTCGGCGACGCCGTGCAAACGCGTTCCGGGTCCCGCTTTTTCGAGTGCCAGCCGGAAAAGCCGGGCGGCGTCGAAACGGTGTACGGCGGGCCAACGGTTTGCGCCGTCCCCGACATATGCGGCAACGCCCGTTCGGCGGGCAATATCTATCAGCGCGGGAATAAAGCCGACATCCCCCGCGCCGTGAACCGTGGGCGAAAGCCGTATCAGACTGGTACGCACCCCGCGTTTGGCGGCGACAAGCACTGCTTCCTCCGACGCGCCGCGAGAAACGCCCGTCGCGGGCGCGTCGTTCTCTGTGCCGACATTACCGGGCGGAAGGGAGAACGCCAGTATCGCGGTTCCCGATGTGAGAACGAAGGGCTTGTTCGTGCCTTCCATCGCCCCCGTCATGGCTTCGACTACTTGCCGGTCGGTCTCGGATGCCACATCCCGCGGCGTGTTTTCAAAATCGTGGTTAAAGGCGAGGTGAATCACGCCGTCTGCGGCACGTGCGCCCGCCACGAGGCTTACCGTGTCTCCCAAATCGCCCCGGTGCGCCTTCGCCCCCATTTTTGCCAGAGTCCCAACGGAGGAATCGCTCCGCGCCAAACCTGTCACGCTATGCCCTGCGGTAATCAGTTCCCTTACTACCGCTTTGCCGATAAAGCCTGTGGCTCCCGTTACGAATACGTTCATGTTTTTCTTCTCCATTTAGCGATAAGATACGGGGAACGGTGGCACATTTCGTACACCGGCGTATTACTCTTACAGGAGTATTCGCTCCGCGTTTTTATAGTACCCGCACCGGATTACTTTCGCAAGAGCAATATGTCTTCGATTCGATTATTTATTTTGTCGTCCTTCGACGAACTCGGCGCAATGCACGGGCATCGTCTTCGTTTGGAAGCAGAGCATAAGCGCGTCCATTTGTGGACGGATATTTCCGTGGGCGCGGTGTACGGGGCAATGAAGCGACTGGAAGCGGAAGGGCTTTTGCGCGAATCGGGGCGTGAGCGCGAAGGCAATCGCCCCACCCGGCAATTGTACGAGATTACCGAAACGGGACGCGACGCTCTTGATATGCTTCGCCGCACCGAACTAAGCGAAGTGTGGTTCAAGCCGGATCCGTTCGACCTCGCCTTAACGCGAATGGATTCTACATCTTTGGAGACGCTACCGTCCGTACTTGCCGAACGGTTGGCAACCGTGAAAGCCCGGCTTGCGGAAAGTCGGCGCGTCCGGGAAGAAGCGCACGACCGTATCGGTTTGGCAAAGCAGTGGGCGTTGCGCCACACCGAGTACCGGTTGGAAGCCGAGATAACATACCTGACCGATTTGCTGAAAGTTGCGGACGACATTGTCGCCGATGAGCGCAACGCCCCTGCCTGACGTCTACTTCGCCGCCAGCATTTCCCGCGCATGGGTCAGCACCGTGTCGGTCTCCTCACCGCCGAGCATTCGGGCGATTTCTTTTACTCGGTCGTCGCCGACAAGTTCGCGCACCGAAACAATCGTTTCACCCTTCTCCGCCCGCTTCTCAATCTGAAAATGCCGCGCCCCCCGCGCCGCGACCTGCGGCAAGTGCGTGATACAAAGCACCTGCGCCGTGTGCGACAGGTTGGCTAATTTCTCGCCCAACACCGTGCCGGTGCGCCCACCGATACCGGCGTCTACTTCGTCAAAAACCAGCGTCGGCACCGACAGGACGCGGGACAACACACCCTTCATCGCCAGCATCACCCGTGAAATCTCGCCGCCCGATGCGATTTTCGCCAGCGGTTTCAATGGCACACCAGGGTTCGGCGAAATCAAAAACTCAACCGCGTCCGCGCCGGTGCGCGTCGGCTCTTTGGGTTCCACGGACACCGAAAAGCGCGTCGCCGCCATCGCTAAATCTTTGAGTTCGCGCAGAATCGCGTCGGCAAACGGCTTCGCGCCCTTTTGCCGGATTTTCGTCAGTTTCGCACATTCTTTGGTGAGTTCGCCCCGCGCCGCGATTTCGCTTGCCACCAGTTCCGCAATACGCTCTTCGGCATTGGTCAGAGTTTCGAGGCGTTCGCCAATCTCGGCGCGGTACGCCAGTACCTCTTCGAGCGTTTCGCCATACTTGCGCTTCAGCGTCTTTAATATGTCAAGACGCGCTTCGATTTCCTCCAACCGTTGCGGGTTAAACTCCACGCCGTCGCGGTAGGCGCGAACATCGCGGGCGGCGTCGTCGGCGGCGTACAACGCGCCTTGCAGGGTTTCGAGGAGCGGGGCAAGCGTTTCGTCAAAGGTCGCCGCGGATTCGATTTCGCGCACGGCTTTGGCGAGTAAATCTACCGCGCCCGCGCCCGCCCCGCGCCCCTCACCGCCGCGAAGTGCGTCTACCGCGCTGCCCGCCGCCGCGAAAAGTCGCTCGGCGGACGACAACCGGGTACGCTCACTGTCCAGCTCGTCTTCTTCCTCAATGCGGGGCGCGGCAGTGTCAATCTCCTCACATTGATAGCCGAGAAGGTCAAGGGAGCGCACCCGTTCGCGGGCGTCGGCGCGAAGCGTTTCCAGTTCCTTCGCGGCGGCGGTCGCTTTTGCGTGCAGGGCGGCGACCACGCCCTTTTGTTTCGCCACGTCCGCGCCGCACCAAGCGTCCAGAATATCGCCGTGCCGCTCGACCGCGAGAAGCGATTGATGTTCGTGCTGTCCGTGGATGTCCACCAATGCGTCGCCGATATTGCGGAGCATAGAAAGTGTGGCGGCACGTCCGTTGATTCGTACCGACGACTTGCCCGCCGCCGACACCTCCCGCGCCAGAATCAGCACACCGTCTTCGATTTCGATTCCGGCGGATTCTAACAGGTCGGCAAGGCGGGAGTCGGTGTTGTCCACCGAAAACACGGCTTCGACCCGCGCCTTGTCCGCGCCGTGCCGAATGCTTTCCGCCCCAACGCGCCCGCCCAAAGCCATGCCGAGCGCGTCCAGCAAGATGGATTTGCCCGCGCCGGTCTCGCCGGTCAGAATCGCCAGACCGGAGCCGAACGGAAGGCGGACGGATTCCACAAGAGCGAAGTTCGAGACAGCGAGTTCGGTAAGCATAAGCAAACGGATTATACCCGTTTATGCCGACGATACGCAAAAACATTTGTTTGCGCTACTCGCCACCGACGCGGTTTAGTCGTCGCGCCGGTACGGGTTCCGCAGTTCCATGTTCTTGCGATATTCGCCAATCGTCATGTCGGTTCTTGCGCCGTCCCGGTTCACGTAGCGAACGCCAACGTGATCTTCTATCGCCCGTGGCTCGAAGCGCACGACCAGTGCGTCGCGCCCCGACGTTCGCTCGTACTCGTCGCGCAACTTGTCGGCATAGCCGAACGTCTCGAAAAAAAAGACGTGGTAGCGTTCTTCTTCCGGGTCGAAATGTAGCACGAACTCGTGCCCGGTCTCTTTGTCCGCGCCGGAATCCACTACCACGGTAAACGGTTCGGCGGGATAGTATTCGGGAAAATCGTCCATCGTGCCGCTATTTTACACGCTTGCGGCGCGGTCGTACCACCTAAGTTATCGGGTACACTTCGTGCCAAAGGATTCATCATGGAATACGTTCGTTTAGGAAGAACCGGTTTGAAAGTGTCGCGCCTCTGCCTTGGTTGCATGAGTTACGGTGTACCGGAGCGCGGTTCGCACCCGTGGTCGCTCCCCGAAGAAACAAGCCGCCCGTTTATCGCCCGCGCCCTCGAACTCGGTATTAACTTTTTCGACACCGCGAACGTTTACAGCGACGGCACGAGCGAAGAGATTGTCGGACGCGCCCTGAAGGATTTCGGCAAGCGCGAAGATATTGTCCTTGCCACGAAGTTACACGGGCGAATGCGCCCCGGTGTGAACGGCGCGGGCTTGTCGCGCAAAGCCGTGATGACCGAAATTGATAACTCACTCCGCCGCCTCGGAACCGACTACGTGGATTTGTACCAAACCCACCGGTGGGACAACGACACGCCGATAGAGGAAACGCTCGAAGCGTTGCACGACGTGGTGAAGGCGGGCAAGGCGCGTTATATCGGGGCGTCGTCCATGTACTCATGGCAGTTTTGCAAAGCGTTGTACCTCGCCGAAGCACACGGCTGGACGCGCTTCGTTTCGATGCAAAACCATTACAACCTGTTGTACCGCGAAGAAGAACGTGAAATGATGGGCTTGTGCGAGGTGGAAGGTATCGGCGTGATTCCGTGGAGTCCACTCGCCCGCGGCTACCTGACGCGCCCGTGGGATGAACGTCAAGCGGGCGGTCGCGCCGAAACCGATGCGTTCGGCAAAACGCTCTACGGTACGACCGAAGATTCCGACCGCGAGATTGCAAAAGCCGTGGAGCATATCGCCGAGGCACGGGGCGTTCCGATGGCGCAGATCGCGCTGGCGTGGATGCTTCACAAAAAGCCAGTCACGTCGCCGATTATCGGAGCGACAAAAATGGGGCATTTGGACGACGCGGTTGCCGCATTGGACTTGAAACTGTCTCCCGAAGAAATCACGTCACTCGAATCGCCTTACGTGCCGCACAAGGTTTTGGGGTTCGGCTAACACGCCGATGACTGACTTCGGACGGTATAATATCAGGGAAAGGATGGTGATTTACATGAACGACAAACCGAACGAGAATGCGCCGCGCCCTATCGCGCCGCTTCCGCCGCACAAGCCGCTAACCGACGAGCAGATGGCGGCATTAGTCGCCGCAGCCGGTCGGCGCAAGAACGACCGTCATTATCTCGATACTTGGGAAGACGACGTGGCTGAGTACCGGAGGCAGGTTCAGGAGGAATACGAGCGCGAACTCGATGGGGAACAGGTCAAGTAAAATATGTACCTCCTCGATACGAATGCATTGAGGCTTTATGTGGAAGGCGACGCGAATGTAGTGCTCCGTGTACAGGAAAATCTAAGCATGGTGTTCATTAGTTCCGTGGTCGCAGAGGAACTTGTTTCAGGTCGTCTTGCCCGCATCAATCGCGCCCGTAGCGCGAATAATTCACTCTCCGTAGCGGAAGCGCACGAATATTTCGTAAAAGCACTTGAAGATCTACGTCTGCTCCCAATTCTGACCTACTCAGAGGCGGCGGACGCAGTATTCGATACTCTCCCCGCTAAAGCGAAACGCGCCGGAACGCAGGATTGCCGAATTGCCGCCCAAGCCATCGCGCACGGGCTAACGGTCGTTACGCGCAATGTTGGCGATTTCGCGGCTATCGGTGCGCCGTTCGCGGATTGGAGCGCGACAAGCCCGTCATAAGCAATGAATAAGCCCGACGCTACCTACCGCTTGCTAAACCCCGGCGTGATCGCCGTGATTCGCGCCGATTCGTCGGAACAGTTGCTTGATGTTGCCCGCGCCCTCCTTGCCGGGGGCGTGTCGGCGATGGAGGTCACGATGACCACGCCAAACGCACTGGAAGCCGTTCGCGCCGTTTTGGACGCCCTCGGCGACGCCGTGCTGATGGGCGTCGGAACGGTACTGGACACGGAAACCTGCCGCGCCGCCCTGCTCGCCGGGGCGCAGTTCGTCGTAACGCCGGTGACGAAGCCCGACATTATCACCGTTTGCAACCGGTATTCCGTTCCCATCATCTGCGGGGCGTACACGCCGACCGAAGCGTTGACCGCACACGAGTCCGGCGCGGACTTCGTGAAAATCTTTCCCGCCGAAACGCTCGGCGCGGCGTACATGAAGGCGCTGCTTGCGCCCCTGCCGCAACTGCGCCTGATTCCGACCGGGGGCGTGGACGTGGGTAACGCAGGAGACTTTATACGCGCCGGTTGCGTCGCGGTCGCGGCGGGCGGCTCGCTGGTATCCAAGTCGGCACTCCAAAGCAACGACTTTGCCGCAATTACCGAAACGGCAAAGCAGTTCGTGGCGAATGTTCGCGCCGCGCGTAGTCGATAGGAGGGGTAGTTGAACCGCCAAGGCAGGCAAAACGAAGTTTTCGCCGACGCTAAGGATGCCAAGATAGGAGAAGA
>JACMIU010000714.1 GCA_014380985.1 Armatimonadota bacterium
TGGCGGTCGCGCAGGGAAGCGCGAAACTGACCGTGATGCGAAACACCGTGCCGACCGACGCCCGCAAAATCGGCGGCAAGGTGTATGTTCCTATCGCCGATGTCGCCAAAGCGATGGGCTGGAAACTCACCGTTTCCGGCAATCGGATCAGTTTGCAACCGCCCGCACTCGCGGCACCCGGGGGGAACACGTCGCTAAACGAGGCGCGTTCCGGCGCGGTCGGTGAGGAGATTCGCACCGCACTGAACCGGTTTCAGGTCACGAAGATAACCGAAACGCAAAAGCACGACCGACGCTACGTCAACGGCATCGGTTCCGCCGCGCCGGTAATCGCCGGAACCGGGGAAAAATTAGTGGTGCTGGATTGCGTGTTGACCAACGCTACGAACGCCCGCGAGGAATACTGCTTCAGCCGCGACCGGTACGCGGGCAACACCGCGCTACTGAGTGAATCGGGCGAAAGTCTGCAACCAACCGCGATTGACGTTGCCGCCGACGAACTGGTTCCGCCGGGGGCGTTCGCCCCGGCGGGCGCGAATATACAGTTCGCGCTCGTGTTTCGCGTTCCCGCCACTTGGCAACCGAAAGCGTTGGTATACACCATTACCCGCTACCGCGACCGGGACGCCAAAAAGGGAACCGACGTTCGCGTCAACCTATAATGCCTTGCCCATGATTTCGTAGGCGCGGGGATCGAGTTTCGACGTGTCCCCAACCTCGAAGCGGTTGCCTTCCGGGTCGGAAATCAGAACGCGAGATGACGACAGGTGTTGCACCGCCTCCTTGATATTTCGGAGCAGGTAGGTGCGCGATCCCCGGTCGGTTTCCATCTCCCACTCAATCACGCCGAACTGCTCTTTGATACGAAGGGTGCGCTTCCAAACGGGCATAAAATAGCGGCGTTCGAGTTCCGCCTCCAAGACCTGCCGCGATTCGCCGTCCAAGCCGGTAAGCGACGTTAGTAAACCAATATCCTTGTCCGCCCCGTCGCGCAAGCCAAGGTATTCGTTCTGTTTCGAGAACGGAAAGGCACGGGCAATTCGCACATGAATATACGATCGGTCGGGGGAAAGGCGCGAGTCGTTCTCCACGGTAGCCCGCACGGACGCACTACCGGGCTCGGAGCGAAACAAGCGGAGATTTTCCGGTTCCAGCAGATGCAGATCGGAATCGGTTTCGACAGGGGAGGGCGCGGTAGTCATGACGTCAGTATACCGCACCCCACTCCGTTAAATACACAGATTGTTTTCGATTTCGCGCAACCGGTAGGAGGCGAGGGGAATACTTCCGACCGCGTTATCGAGCGCAAGATACAGGTACATTCCCGTGGTATCGCTTCCGTTGAGCGGGCGCAAAACGTGGTAACGCGAATTCGTGGATACAATCACGTCCTGAAGCGGCGTTGGGTCGTTTTCCAGATTCAGCAGGGCAACCTGCGTTTGCAAAATGTTCGTCCAACCGGGCGTGATGGAGTCGAAGTCCACCACTTCGTTACCGATACCGGCGATAGCCCGTCCGGTTTTCGATTCCACAAAAGCGACCGCGAGCGCACCGGGAGTTTCCATTGCAAACACCATAGCATCCGTCATATTGAGCATTGTTATTGCCTCCATACCGTGCAACGGTTCCCATTATTATTGGTTCCCGGTTATTTGATTTTCTGGTAATCATACCGGCTTTTACTTCTACTTTTTGCAGGAATCAATCGCGTCGGGAGCGAAACTACCGCCATGCTACCCGAACCCCGTCAACCAACGCCGATTGATCCCGCAACGACTGCCCCGCTTGTCCGCGCCATTATGGGGCGACAGGCGCGGCTTAGTCTGCGCGTTGCCGCTGTGTTTCTCGTGCTGATTTTCGGTTTGCCGCTGGTCAACTGGCTTCTGCCCGGCGTCGCACAGACGCGGGTGTTCGGCTTCCCACTGACGTGGTTGTTTCTCGCCGTGCTGTTCTACCCGCTGACGTGGGCATTATCGGGCTACTTCGTGCGCGAATCCGACCGGTTGGAGGAAACCATTGTCGCTGAGCAAAACGCCAAACGGGATAAATAATGCGGCGCGGTTGTATGCCGGAACCGAATGCGTCGCCGAACAGGTGATTTGGGCGCAGTCGTGGTGGGAGCAACTGCGTGGGGTTATCGGTCGACATCTCGCCCCGACCAACGCCTTGCTAATCCCCGGTTGCTCGCAGGTTCACACGGCGTTCGTGGCGTATCCGATTACCGTGGCGTTCTGTCGCGCCGAAGGGGAAGGCGGGGCAACGTGGCGCGTCTTATCGGTACAAACCTTGCCCCCATGGAATGTTTCCCGTCACGTGCGCGGCGCGACACTCGCCATTGAAATGCCCTTGGGTAGCCCGCTTCGCGGCGTTTCGGTCGGCGACCTGCTGACCGAAACGCTGCGAATCTGAACGGTTATTTCTTGCTCCAAACGCGGCTTTGTCGCACAAACGCGCCGTCTTTCAGCGCGAACGTGGAGCGGTAAATGCCGGTTTCGCCCTTGTCGTTCTTGCCCACCTCCGTGATGGTCACAACCACGCCTTTATCCACGTAACCAATTTCGCCGCGAGAACCATCTGGGAACGTGATAACGGAACGGGTTCCTCTTCCCTGCGTTGACGTAACGGTGTACGGCTGAAACGCCCGTGGGATCTCACGCCGTGCCACGGCTTCACCCAGTCGGGCAATTTCCGCGAGTTTCTCGGCTTCGTTCCCGAAATAAATGAGTGGGGAACCCACGCCGAACAACCCACGCCCGGTCGGCGGCGTTCCCCATGCCGCGCTCCATGGCGACGGCGACGAAGGGAACCGTTGCACCTTGTCGTTGACGCGAAGCATCGGCGGCATGGTCAGCGAGACGCCGAGGTCGCCGCCCTCATCCAAATTAATCGGCTCGATAATCAGTCCCGCTTGTTTCGCTACCGATTCCAGCACGGTGGCAAGGCGAATCTTTCGTGCTTCCACGGTAAGGCGTGTTTCGGCAGGAATGTCATCGTCTACTTGAATCTTAACGCCGGACGCTTTCGATAGTGCCTCGGCGGCTTGCTTCACCGTGGCGTTCTCGAACTTGACATCCACCTTTTTTTGCAAAGGTGCGGTGCGCTCCAAGCGAAGCAGGCGTTTCTGTAGCGTTTGCAACTCAAGTTGCGCGTTGGAAAGTACCGTGGTGTTAGTACCGCTTTTCACGGAAGCGTCTCGCATAACCTTGGCGAGTTCCACGCTCTTTTTCGCCTGTTCGATACGCGCTTTTAGTGCGGCAATCTGTGCATCAACATCTGCGCCGTCATAGCCATCGAGCGAGTAAGAAACGGCTCCGCGCAATTCGATCAGGGCGTCGTCAATCGCAGAGGCGTACTCCGGTGGGGCGGCGGGGGCATCGGCTTGTGCGAACGCCCCCCCGACAGAAACCAACGCGAGCAACGCGGCAATCGTCAAACTTTTCGTTTTTTGCATCATTTTGCTTTCTCCATCAAACATTTCCTACCGCAGAGCGGTCAGCGTCATCACTGGCTCCTGCCCGGTTTCGACTGCGACGTGCGCCCAAACCGGCACGGACGTATCGTTATTTTCGGCGGCGTTCGACATAGCAACGCTTTGCACCGTGGCGACTTCGGCGCGACCGGGAACCTCCGCCGGTACATCGGTTCGCACCGTGACCGTCAGCGATTCGTCGCCATTCTGCGTGGCATCCGTGCCGGTTGCCGCGACGAACAGAAACGGCTCATCTGCGTTCGCCATCGGTTCGGTGACTTGCGGCGCGGGAGAAAAGGCTTGGGATGCGGCAACGGCGGTCACGGCAGCAACCGTGGCGGAGCGACGCCGAACCCGGCGCGGCCCCTTTATCACGGCCGACGAGACGGCAACCGCGACCGGTTTGCGACCCGGCACTACGCTGGCAATACGATTCACAGCCGGTTCGTTTTCTCGCTCTACGACTACCGGGACGGCGACGGCGCGTAAAGCGGGCGCGGCTTTGGGTTCAAATTGGGGGGCATGGCTTACCGTGCCGAAGCAGAGTAGCAGAAAAGCCGTTGCCATACCCGGCGCGGCGACGGAAAACAACCCGCGCCAACCGTTCGTATCGCGGCGCGGCACGGTGGCAAGCGCGTTCCGTAGCACACGGTCGGCACGTTCCGCGCTAAGTGGCGCGACTTCCGGCGCGGCGCGGCGTAGTATCGTCTCCATTTTCTCGATTTTCATCCGGTAATCTCCTCTCCATACATTTTGCGGAACGCTTCTTTAGCGCGGTGCAAGCGCATTTTCACACCCGGTAGCGGCATATTCAGCACGGTTCCCATCTCCTCATACGATAACTCTTCCCAAAACCGTAGCACGATTACCGTGCGAAACTCCGGCTTCAGAGCGTCCACCAATGACCGAACCGCGACCCGTTCGGCGTCATCCAGCCCGGTTGGGGCGTCAGGTAGCGGCGTTTCCTCCGTCGCAGTGATCACGTCACGCCGACGTCCCACCGTGTTCGCTTCGTTCACCGCGATACGCAGTAGCCACGTTTTCAGCGAGGCGTCGCCGCGAAACCGGGGCAGTGCCGCGAACGCTTTCACAAACGTGCTTTGCAAAACATCCTGCGCGTCGGCTTCCGAACGAAGCAATCGGCGGCACAATCGCCACACCGGTTCGCGGTACTCATCGTATAAAAGAGCGAGCGCGTCCGTGTTTCCGGTGCGGGCAAGCGCAAGATACGCCGGTTGCACCGGCGCGGGGCGCGGCTTCTGAACCAACCGGCATAGCCAATCGGCGGCGGACAGGCTCAGCACGGCGGGCGATTCATCGGATAGAATGGAAACGGCGTTTGTCATCGGTCGGTATACTGTTTTGGACGGTCTCGAACGCCGCTTTGTCACCATTACGAAGAAAGATATTTTTCCACTATGAAACTTACTCAACTTTTTGCTACGCTTGCCGCTACCGTTGTTTTTGGCGCGGTCGTTTTTGCCCCGCGGCCCGCGCACGCTTGGGGAGCGATCGGGCATGAAGTGGTCGCCCGTATCGCGTGGGACAA
>JACMIU010000074.1 GCA_014380985.1 Armatimonadota bacterium
GGACAAATCAGTCTCTTGAATCCGCCCCAAAATCTCCTTGTAGAGCGTTTCGCGCAGAGACTCGGTTGGCTTCAAAAACACGGCGTCGGTGTACGCATTCTCCGCTTCGAGATACGCCGTCACTTCGGGCGTTTCTTTTTCGCGGAGCCAAAAGTACGGGTCGGGGCGCGGGTCGTTATGTTCGTTGTGCGTGTGCGGGCGCGTTTCGCACACGGGCGGGGTCGTGGAGTCGGGGCGTAGAATCGGCACGGTTATCGGGATTTCCTTTGGGCGCGGCGCGAAAATAAACGCGCCGTTTGATTTACCCAATCGTACCACGATACCGGGGTGCGGCGATACAATAAGCGTATGCCTCTCGCCCTGCCGACCGACGCGCTCGCGTTCGCCCTGCTTTCCGCCGTTTGCTTCGCCGCGCTTGACCTGTCGCAAAAATGGACGGCGCGGTACGCCGTTTCCGCGCCAGAGCCGTTCCTCGCGCTTCGCTTTTTGGGCGGCGCGGCGTTGTCACCCTTGCTTCTGCTACTGCCGGGAACCACCGCGCCGACATTCGCCCCGAACGCCGTGTGGCTACTTCTCGCGCTGATAGGAGCGAACCTTCTCGGCAACGTGCTGTACCTAAGAAGTGTCTATCGCGCCGATATTTCCGTGGTCGGCTCGCTCTGGCCCTTGAAAAACTTCTACCTGCCCTTTTTCGCGCTCGCCGCAACCGGCGAACGGTTCGCGCCGAACGTCTACCTCTTGCTCCTTTTCGCCACCGTCGGCGCACTCGCTATTGCCTACAATCAGAAACTGCGCTTTAGCGCGGTGCGCGAACCGTCGGTCGCTACGATGCTACTCCTGACCGTGCCGGTGTTCGCCGTGAGCGATATTTTGTTTGGCACGGTCGCTGGAGGCGGAATCGGGGCGCGGTGGGCAACCGTGTTTGTGTCGTGGGGAATCGCGGCGTTCGGGCTACCGTTTCTGCTGGCGAAACGCGAAACGCGGCAAGACATCGCCACAGCACTTGCCGGCTGGCGCGGACGGCTCGGCGCGACGCTGACTGGCGTATTCTTAGTCGCCGGGGTCTACTGCATCGGCGAAGCGTTTGCGCGGTCACGCGGCGTGGTGCTGGTGAATGTGTTCGCCATGCTGTCGGGATTGGTGCTACTTGCGGTGAACGCCGCCCTGCCGGGTCGCCTCGACGGAAACGAAGGACGCACTACTTACGCGGTTCGCTTCGTGGGCGCAATGGTTCTGGTCGGCGCGGCAACCGCGCTTCTTTACGCGACGCGGCGATAGAAGAGTATACTGACAGGTAAGGAAACGCCCCATAAAAGAACTCGAAATCTACCCGTCTTTTGACCGAATCGAACAACTAACGTGTGTCGCCGACGCGCCGATTGACTTTGCCCGGTGGCTCGAAGACGCGCAAAGCGTGGACTCGGAACTGATACGAGGAGTGATTAAGCAAAGAATGGCTGCCCAATACCTGCACGAATGGATTTTTATGTGGCTTTCGTCACTACTGACAAACTTTGTCGAGTATCAAAAATTAGGACGTATCTTAGGCTCGCGTACCGCAGTCAAGATTAATGAGTACGATGGACGGTTGCCGGATATTTTGTTTGTGTGAAGCGAAAATCTGTCTATTATTCGTAAAGACGCGGTGTACGGCTCGCCCGATTTGGTCATCGAGATTGTCTCGCCGAACGACCGCCCATCCGACCTGCTTCCGCTCGAAGCCGACTATCGCAGTATCGGCGTCTCTGAAATCGTGTTTGTTGACCCGCAGAAGAAGCGGGTGCGACATCTACGAAAAAATGGGGTGGACTACGACGAATCGTTCCTAACTACCGGTTCGCTCCGTCTTGTCACCGTTCCCGGCTTTGTGATCGAAGTCGAGTGGCTATTTGACGATAATAAGCCCAACCCGTATGAAACCACGCAAACCATGATCGCCGCTCTCAACCCGTAAAGCGGGCTATGCTCTGCCAAGGGAAAACGATGGCGCAGGGGAACCGCGTCGTTCCCCCTGCGCCTCTTTTAAGAATCGCGGTGTTGCTCTTCCGGCGTCAAGCCGTCCCATGCCGCTTCGGTCGCGTCCGTCTCGTGATCGCCGATTTCTTCTGTCACCACGAAAAACTTGTCCAGCGTATGTTTACCGAACGTGGTCATCAGGGCGACATCGGCGGCGTCGCGTCCGACAGCCATCAACGTCCTGCCATAAAAACGTTCGTCGTAGCGGGCGTCGAAATCCCACCATTGGTTGTCTAAAAACACCTGATACCATGCCGAAAAATCCATCGGGCTATCGGAAAGCGGGCGGCGAATATCGCCGAGGTAGCCGGTGGCATATCGCGCCGGAATCCCCAAAGCGCGGCAAAGAGTCACGGCAAGGTGCTGATAATCGCGGCAAACGCCGTTCTTTTCGTTGAACACGTCCATCGCGGTTTTCGTCGAGCGGGCGTGCTGATAGCCGAACGTGACGTGCTTATGAACCCACGTGTTGACCGCTTGCACCCGCGCCCAACCCGGCGCAGTGTCGCCGAACGTGTTCCACGCGAAAGTTCCCAAAAGGTCAACTTCGCAGTAGCGCGAGGCGAGCAGAAACTGAAGCGTATCGTCGGGCAGTTCGTCAATCGGGATTTGCAAAGCATCTGGGCTTAAGGCATCGAGCGAGCCATCGGTTTCGCGCACCGTGTCCGCGCTGATCGTTAGCGTTCCCGGCGGGGCGACAAGGCGAAGGCACGTGTTACCGAACGCATCGGTGTAAGTGGACGTTTCGATGTCGGGAACCAGATAAATCTCGTCGGGGCGTGTTAAACTTTCCCCGATTTCGGGGCGCATATTCAGCATCAGCACCATCGGCGTCGGCGACGGAACCGTAACCGCTATCTCAAAACCAAGTCGAATCCGCATATCATTCTCCTGCCGCGCTTTTGTTTCTTCGGACGCCCAAAAAGATTATCGCCCGTCTGCACTGCGCTTGTATCGTACCGCGAAAAGTCTTGTTTTCCCATACGGCGCAGAACGCGGTATCATAGCAAAAATGCCGCGCCTCCTCAGGCAAAACGAAGTTTTGACGACCTGCGGCACTGTGCGGAAAGGAACCCCAAAATTGGACAACGAACTTTACGATTTTGCCATGGTTATCAGCGTTTCACGCGACTGCGAGAGCGAATGGGAACGCGCCCTACGCGGCGCGAAAACCCCGGCGGGAATGACGATGCACGTGCGAACTCCTGCACTTGCTATGTTCACCGTGTTCGCCGAGCAGGAGTTTCTGGCGATTGAAATGGCGCAACAGTTTCTGCTCGGTATTGCCAAACACGCCGGGGTTCACTGCGCCCTGAACGCGCAACCGGCAGGAGAGGTATAGCCGCATCCGTGCCGCAACCCAACCCGCTTCTTGTGCCGCTGGTTTCAAACGCCCACGCGGATAAACCTGTTGCCGTCGCCGCACTCCCGGCGAAGCGTCGCCCTTTCTCCTGCGAAATCCTTGGTGGCGACGCCGAACTCGCGGCACGGTTGCGCCTTTACGACCTGCAAAACGGCGCGTGGACACTCCTCGGCGATGGTACTGCGGCGCGTACCTCGGCAAGCGGCAAGGCGGGCATCGCTATCGTGCCGCCCGACCCCGGCGCGAAAAACGTTCCCAACCGTTTCGTGGTGCGAATGAGTAAGCCCTACGGCGAAACGGTGAATTGCCGCGTCGCGCCCGTCCTGCTCACGTCGTCGCTTGACCCGGTGGAAACCGTGTTCGTAGTGCAAAGCAAACTGACCGGGGCGTTCGTCGCCGAACTGACGCGCCTTCTGCCAAAGTGCGACGGTAAGCCACGCCTTCAAGTCATAGACGGTTCCGCTGTGCCGCACGACATTTGGATGCAGGACACCGTGGAAATCGGCGTTTGCGCCGTTCCCGACGGGCGCGGCGTGAAGCAAATCCCCGTGCCGCTCACGGGCTTACGCGCCCTGCACAACGGTATCAAAACCGCGCCGTTCGATGACGCGGTGCGTCAACATTTCGCCGCCGCCGCCCGGTACGTCCCTGTTCAAGCAGCCGCGTCGCGCCCCAACACGCGCTGGATTGATTGGTTCGGCAACATGGAAGTGTCGCCGCCCGTCCCCGGCTTCCCGCACGGTCGTGTTCTCACCGGGTATCAAAAAGACCTGCGCTTTCACCCCGACTTTCTGGCGTTCCTCGAAGCACAAGGCTTGCAAGTTCCGCCGCTTTTTATAGACGTGTCGTGGCTGACCATCGGACACGTGGACGAAATCATCAACTTCGTTCCGGCGCGGGGCGGCAAAGGCTTTCGCGCCCTGCTGCCGTCGCCCGCACTCGCTAAATCCCTGCTCGAAACCGCCGCGAAAAACGGTCACGGGAACGCGCCGGTTTTCGCCGGAACGAAGGAGGCGACTACGGTAACGCGGTTGTTATCCGAAGTCGCCGAATCGGGCGAAACCCGCGTTATCGAAAAATCGCTGTCCGAAACGCGCCGCCAACTCCGCGCCGAACTCGCCCTCGGTGACGCCGACATCGTAACGCTTCCGGTGTTGTTCAAGGACGGCTTGCCGGTGATTCCGAACGCGGTTAACTCGCTTGTTATCGGGCGCGACGCTATCGCGCCCGCCCCCCTTGGCGCAAAGGTCGGCGGCACGGACATTTTCGAGAAGGCGATTCGGGACGCGCTCGTTCCGCTTGGTTGTCGCGTTCATTTCGTGGACATTTGGGAACCCTACCACACGCGCTCCGGCGAGATTCACTGCGGTACGAACACCGTGCGCCGACTGCAGAACCCGCGCTGGTGGGCAAACGAAAAACGCTGAAACGTCGCGGGGCAAAACGCGATATAATAACCGCGTCCTTGCCGTGATTCACACCGCCGGGGATACCCTTCCGCTCGTTCCACCCGTTACCCCTCCTCATGCAAGACGAACAAGCCCGCGATTTCGCCCGATCCATTGTCGCCACGGTGCGCGAACCGCTGTTGGTTTTGGACGGAACGCTACACGTCACCTTCGCCAATCGCTCGTTTTACACATCATTCGGCGTTGCCCCCGAAGAAACCGACGGACGCCTGTTGTACGAACTCGGAAACGGACAGTGGGATATTCCCGCCCTGCGTCACCTGCTGGAGGAAATCATTCCGCAAAACAACGCCATTTCCGATTTCAGCGTCACGCACACGTTCGAGAGCATCGGCACACGCACCATGCTTCTCAATGCCCGCAAGATACGGCGACCCGGTGACGATTCCGAACTGCTGTTGCTCGCGTTCGAGGACGTGACCGCCCGGCTACTGCTTCAAGAATCGCTCCGCCGAAACGAGCAACAGTTGCGCCTGATGGTTGAAGGGGCAACCGATTACGCGATGTTTGTTGTCAGCGAAGCCGGAATCGTTCAATCGTGGAATGTCGGCGCGGAACGTATCACCGGCTTTTCCGAGGCGGAAATCATCGGTCAACCTTTTGGTATTCTTTTCACGGACGAAGACCGCGCCGCCAACATTCCGGCTATTGAGATGGAACGCTCGCAACATACCGGACGCGCCGACGGTAAACGCTGGCACTTGCGCCGCGACGGTTCGCGCTTTTTCGCCGATGGCGTGATGACGTGTCTGACCGGCGACGACGGCAAGCCAAGCGGTTATGCGAAAATCCTGCGCGACGTGACCGACAGGATATTGCTGGCGGAGAACCTGCGCGTAGCCGGAGAGCGGCTTCGCTTTGCTACCGAAGCCGCGCAGGTCGGCGCATGGGACTATGATATTGCGACAAACGAACTCATCTGGGACGCACGATGCCGGTTTTTGTGGGGGTTCGCGCCTGACGAACCGGCGGGAATGGACGCCGCGCTTGCCCGCGTTCATCCCGACGATTTACCCGTTTTCGCCGAAGCGTTGGACCGTGCCGCGTCGCTTCAAGACTCCGGCAATTTCGATGTCGTGTACCGGGTTTATCCCGATGGAAACAAGGGCGCGATTCGTTTTATACAAGCCAAAGGACGCGCCTTGCGCGGCGCGGACGGCGTGAACCATCGTCTCATTGGCATTCTACAGGACGTTTCGGAGCAGAAACGCCTTCAAGCCGAGGTGCTGGAAGCCGGGCGCAAAAACGAGCGCATCGTGGAAACTCTGCAAAAATCGTTACTACTCGCCCCGTTACCCGATGCCTTTCCCGGAATCGCTGTCAACACGTTGTACGAATCGGCTTGGGATGACGCGCTTATCGGGGGTGATTTTTTTGATGTATTCGCAGTAGAGGAAAATGTTATCGCCGTCGTGGTCGGAGATGTCACCGGTAAGGGTCTGAAAGCGGCAACCTACACGGCGGAAATCAAGTTTATCCTGCGCGGTTTTCTGCGCGAATCCGGCGACCCGATAGACGCCATGACGCGCATCAATCGGTTCATGGTGGATGCCGAACGCCTTGACGCCGCGCATTTAGGCTCCACCTATATCGCCCTTTCGCTCGCCTGTATCAACACGCAAACCGGCAGACTTATTTGCGCCACTGCGGGCGCGGAGCCGCCGCTCCTGTTTCGCGGCGATGACAGTGGCAATGTCGAAGAAGTGCCGCCCGGCGGTCCCATGCTCGGCGTCGCTCACAACATTGTGTTTGACGCGCATTGCTACGAACTCGGCGCAAACGATCTGTATATCGCCTACACCGACGGTATCACCGAAGCGCGGCGCGGCAAAGATTTCTGGGGACAGGAAGGCTTGATAGACGCCGTGCGCGATAGCGTGTTTGAGCGCGGCGCGTCACTTTCCGAGACGGCGGACGAGATAGCCCGCCGCGCCAAAGCGTTTGCGAACGGTCGGCAACAGGACGATGTTTGCCTACTCTTGGTGCGGCGTACTCCTTGAAGCAACGCCGAATTGTAAGTGTCTAAAGAAACGACTTTATCATGCGACTTTCCGACCGTTATATTTTCAGCGAACTTTTGCCGCCGTTTCTCGTTAGCACGTTTGCCGTGCTGATGATGTTGGTCGGCAACACCTTGTACGCCGTGCTGGATCGGATGCTACAGGAAAAGTGGCCCGTGCTGACCGTGGCGCGGATGCTGATTCTGAATATCCCCGTGGTGCTGACAATGACGCTTCCGGTCGCGGTTGCGCTTTCGGGGTCGCTCGCGGTCAACCGCATGGCGCGGGACGGCGAGATGACCACGCTACGCGCCGCCGGGCAACCGCTCTGGCGCACGTTTATCCCCGTGTTTATCTTCGGGGCGATGGTGTCGGTCGGCGATTTCTACCTGAGCGAAAAGGTCGTGCCGTGGTCGTTCAAGGAACAGCGCAATGTTGAGGCACTCTTGTACGGCTTGCCGAAAGACCCGGTGACGGGGGGGCGTTCCATTGCCGTGGACGATTATCTTGTCTCGTTCAACACGGCGCAACAGACCGTGAAAGGCAAGCGGTTCCGCTTCAACAAGGTCGTGATTTTCTACAACCCGAACCGCTTCCCCGGTCAGAACGACGGCGAATACGCCACTATTCAACTGGCGGATTCGGCGGAATACGAAAACGGCGTCTGGTATTTATCGAACCCCCGTTTGTACCGCTTCAACGCCGATGGCTCACTAACGGGAATCGGCACGGGCGACGTGGCGAAAGTCAACCTACGGATTGACTTTTCCGCCGTCTACAACCCGCCGAGCGATTTCGAGATGAACCAACAATCGTTCGGCGATTTAACGGCGATGCAGAACGAAGCCACGCGGCAGAGAAGGTATAAGGACGCCCGGAAAATCGAGGTCAACCGATACTTCAAACTGTCTTTGCCGCTGATGTGCTTCGTGTTCGCACTTTGCTCGCCGCCCTTGTCGCTTCGCTTTGCGCGAACCGGCGCGTTTACCGGCGTTCTGCTCTCGATTGTGGTGGTATTTGTCGCTTGGAACACGCTTCTACTGATGAAGGCGGTCGGCTTGGGCGGTTACGTTTCGCCCTTGTTCGCGGCACTGATTACGCCGATTCTGTTCACGGGGCTGGGCGTGTTTCTGCTACGGGCGCAGGAGTAGGGGATGCCGTTCGCCGCGTTTGTTCAGCCGCCGCCCGTTCCCGTGCCAACGCCCGCACCGGTTCCCGAAGCAACCACCGACGGTTCCCCGACCACGCCCGGTACACTCTTAGACGCGCCAACCGCGCCGACCGGGGGAGTCGTCACGCTGACGCCGGGACAAGCCATCGGCGCACCGCCCACGCTTTCGCGCCCCGAAACCGTTCCCGTAGACGATACGCTTTCGTTTCCCGCTGATCAGAAGAACCGGGTTTATATTGAGGCGGGCAAATCGTTCCGCTCCGCTCCCGGCAACCCCGACCTGTTCATCGCCGAGGGAGATGTCGTGATTCGCTA